>CAZMFH010000034.1:14875-16299 GCA_964565485.1 uncultured Verrucomicrobiota bacterium
CAAGTTGATCGTTTTCATGAATGCTCCTATTCTTTTACGCAAAACTTTGCTTGCAACGGCAGGAAAAGTTTATTTTTCACACTGACATTGCGGCTGAGCGGCGCCGCCGTCGCAGCGCATGCAGCGGCATGCTTCCTTCATGGCCAATTCCGCAGAATAACCGAGCTCCACTTCGCGGAAGTCTCTGACGCGCAGGTTGACCGCGGTTTCGGGTAATCCGGCTCTGGGTTGTTCCACGGTTTCATCGTCCGCTTCGAATGGAATGGCGATTTCTTCCTCCGCCGGCGCCTGATAGGTTGGTTCGCCTGTTTGCGACCGGATAAAAGCGTCGGCTTCGGCGGCTATATTGTGTCCCGCTTCAATTGCCTCGACAACTGTTGCCGGACCGAGCACCGCATCGCCGCCGGCAAATACGCCCAAGGCGCTGGTGGCGGTTTTGGATTCGGCATTGAGTTTTAAATTGCCGGACTTGGTCAGCGCGATTTCTGAATCTGATGGAATCCAGGAGTTGTCCGAGGATTGCGAGATAGCCGCGATCACGGTGTCTGCGCTGATTACATAACGGCTGTTCGGAACCGGTTGAGCGCGCCGACGTCCGGAATTGTCAAACTCGGTCAGGGCCATGTCCTCGACTTCAATGCCGGCAACTTTGCCGTTTTGGGACAGGATTTTGACCGGGGCTTTGAGATATTCGATTTTAATGCCTTCCGCTTCCGCAGCCTTTCGTTCGATATCCCAGGCGGGCATGTCCTTTTTCTCGCGGCGGTAGAGGATGGTAACCTGCGCGCCAAGCCGCAGCGCTGTGCGCGCGGCATCCATGGCGGTGTTGCCGCCGCCAATGACAACGGCCTGTTTGCCCACGTTGAGCTGCTTGCCGAGATTTACTTCGCGCAAAAACTCCACTGCTCCATAAACGCCCTGTGCATCCTCGCCCTCAATACCGAGATTCCAGCTTTTATGGGCGCCGGTGGCAATGACGATTATTTCGAATGATTTTTTGAGTTTCGCGTAGGATATGTCTTTGCCGATGCGCGTGTTGGTCTTGAGTTCGACGCCGAGCGCCAGAATATCCTGCACCTCTTTTTCGATCAGCGCGCGTGGCAATCTGTATTCAGGGATGCCGTAACGCATCATTCCGCCTGCGAACGGGAGTTCCTCAAAAACGGTTACCATGTAACCGCGTTTGGCGAGATCCTGTGCGGCAGTCAGGCCGCAAGGTCCGGCGCCGATAACGGCCGCTTTTTCTTTGCGTGTAACCGGCGCCTTGGAGACGGTTGGCGCGGGAGCGTTGTCGGTGATATAACGCTTCAAGCCTGCGATTGCCAATGGCTCGTCAAGCTGGCTGCGCCGGCATTTGGCGGCGCAGAACTGCGGGCACACTCGTCCGCATACGGCCGGGAATGGATTGGTTCTTTTAAGGATTT
>CAZMFH010000035.1:0-16219 GCA_964565485.1 uncultured Verrucomicrobiota bacterium
CTCAATTAATGGTATTGTTTTTTTTATTTCTTGACATTCCATTGTTCCTTATGTAAATCATGGATCAATCCATTCGCAAAGTGGTATAGTCCTCGTGTTGATTTTGAGGTGTTTTATGGCGCTTGAAATAAAAATAGATAAAAGGGACAAGAGTCCGTTTTACCGGCAGATTGTTGATGGGGTTGTCCGGCAAATTGAGAATTCCAAATTGAAGCCGGGCGAGAAATTGCCTTCTGAAAGAGAGCTTGCAGAGCAGTTGCAGATTGCCCGTGGCACTGTACAAAAAGCCTACGAGGAATTGGAGCGGGCAAATATCATTGATGCATCGAGGGGGCAGGGTAGCTTTATTGCTGTGCGTGATGCTGCCGTGCCTGGCAGCAGGCAGGAAGAAGCTTTAAAAATTATTGTGGATGCTTTGGATGCGCTTGAAAATTTAAAATTCAGTTTGCGCGAAATAAAAACCTTTATTGATCTGAAAATTATTGAGCGTGAGGAACTGCGCGAAAACTTGCATATAGCAGTTGTTGATTGCAATCCGGAAACGCTTCCGCTCTATGCGCGGCAACTTGGTTTTATTGCGCCGCTTAAAATTGTGGAATATCTGCTTGACGACATCAAGGCTGTTGCCGATCCGGTCAGGAAGCTGAAAGATTTTGCCGTGATTCTGACGACGGCGACGCATTATGGCGAACTTTGCGAGATGTTGCCGGGTTGCAAGTCCAAAATAATGCCGGTGGTTTTTGCGCCGAGCCAGAATTCGATCATTGAGATTGCGCGTATAAGCGGTGCTCAAAAAGTTGGTGTTTTGTGTCAAAGCCGGCGCTTTTTTGAAATCGTTGCCGCCAAACTGGCCAATTTTAGAATTCCTGACGCCATGATCAGCTGTCGGACTGATGAGAAGTCTGGCAGTTTGTCGGATTTTCTCGATGCTCTCGATGTGCTTGTCATTCCGCCGCATACTGCGCTTGCTTCAGACAGACATCACGCGGCGCTTTTCCAGAATTTTACAGGACGCGGCGGACGGATCATTGTGTTTGAATATCAATTTGATCGTGGTTCGCTGCTTTATGTTCAGGAAAAAATAAGCGAGTTATTGAACAAATGAACAAAATCAACATTGTTTTGGGGGTAATTGGCGCGGATTGCCATTCGGTGGGCAACCGTATTCTGTCCGAGTTTTTTGCCAATTCCGGATTTAACGTTATTAACCTCGGCGTTATGGTAAGTCAGGAGGAATTTATCAACGCGGTGATAGAGTCTGATGCCAAGGCCATTCTTGTTTCCTCGCTTTACGGGCATGGGTTGATTGATTGCGCCGGTTTGCGGGAAAAATGCATCGAAAAGGGGCTTGATCGCATTGTGCTTTATGTTGGCGGCAATCTCGTTGTCGGCAAAACGCCTCCGGGCGAGGTTGAACAAAAATTCAAGGCGATGGGGTTCGACAGGGTTTTTATGCCTGATTCCGATCTTGGTGAAGTAGTCAGGTTGCTTGAAAATGATATCCGGGCAAAAAATTGATACGGTTATCAGCGTAGACATAGGTTCGACCTTCACGAAAGGCGCGGTGTTCCGGATTACGCCGGATGCTCCCGCCGTTCTTGACCGGGCGGGTGTTCCGACGTCTGTTGATGATCTCTCGGTGTGTATGACGCATGTTTTGCGCATGCTTACCGGCAAGAAAAACTCCGGTCTCCGCGAACTTGCCGAAGGCCGGGCGGTGTATTTCTCGTCTTCAGCCAAAGGTGGATTGAGGATAGCCGCCTTGGGGCTGGTTCCGGAATTGACGCTTGAAGCTGCCAGGCTTACCGCATGGTCGGCCGGGGCAAAGATATGCGGAAACTTTGCTTTCAAGCTGACGAAAGAGGATTTGCGTTGTTTGGAGGCAATGGCTCCGGATATTTTATTGTTTGCCGGCGGCACAGAGGGTGGGAACGAAAGCATGGTGTTGCACAATGCGGAAGCGCTTGCGCGTTCCGCATATGACGGGGTTGTGATATATGCCGGCAATCGCGCGGTTCTTGACAAGGTGGCGCAAATACTCGTTGGCAAAAAAATCATGTTTGCTCCCAACCTGATGCCGGAAATTGGCAAGTTCAATCCCGACCCGGCGCGCGAGATTGTGCGGGAGGTTTTTTTGAAGGAGATTGTCCGTGGGCGGGGGCTGGGCGGCATCGTGGATGCGATTAACAGGAATCCCAAGCCGACACCGCTGGGTGTGTTCGAACTGGTGCAACAGCTGGCTCAAGTTGGCCGGGATTGGCGTTCATTCTGCATGATTGACCTGGGCGGCGCCACCACGGACTTCTATTCCAATTGCCCGACGCCACGCGAAAGTCAGATTGTTGACAAGGGGCTCGATGAACCGAAAGTTAAAAGAACCGTTGAGGGTGACCTGGGTTTGCGCGTAAGCGCGTCGGCGCTTTGGGCTTCGCAGCAAAAAATCATTCTCGATGAGGCAATCAGAATTGGGTTGGAGCAGGGGTTTGTTAAGGACTATGCCGCCAAAGTGGCCGCCCAACCCGAATACATTGCCGCCGGTTCACGGGAATTGGCGGTTGACCGTCTCTTTGCGCGAGCGTGCATGGCACAGGCCATGTTCAGGCATGCCGGGCGGATCAGGGAGGTTTTTACGGCATCCGGAAAAGTCTTTGTCCGACATGGCAAGGATATCAGGAAGGTTGATCGTCTTATTGGGACAGGCGGTTTTCTGGCAAATTGTGCCACCGGCGCAATCTACCGGAATCTTGGTCTTGAAGCGCATTGTGAAGGGGATGAACAAATTTTGCTGCCGGGCGCCATGATGTGTTTTCGCGACAAAAACTATATTATCCCCATTTTGGGCGCGATTGTTGCCGACTACCCCGAACAAGCAGCGCAAATGGCGTTGGATAATCTGGAACAATTAAAGGAATTATGAGCGGAGCTATGCAAAACAAAAAAATCGAACACGGTGAATTTGAAAAGATCAGGCAAGATGTTCTGCAAACCTGGCCGACTGGCGCGGGGATCCGGCTTGAGGATGGTTTCCGGCGCCACAGCGCCATGCCGGCAGCAAAAAATTTTGCGGCTGCGATGGCGCGCGCCAGGGCAAACGGCAACACCCTTGTTCAGCCGCGGGCTGGTGTGGCTTTGATTGATGAGCACATCAAATTGCTCAAATATCTGGAGGCGGAGGGCGAAGCCGATCTGTTGCCGACTACCATTGATGCATATACACGGCAAAACAGGTATGAAGAGGCCGCGAAAGGGATTGAAAAGTCGCTCAATGCCGGAACATCGCTGCTGAATGGATTTCCGGGTGTTAATCATGGCGTGGAAGGTTGTCGGCGGGTGGTCGAAAGTGTTGCGAAACCAATCCAGGTGCGGCATGGCACTCCGGACGCGCGCTTGCTCGCGGAAATAACGCTGGCGGCCGGTTTTACCAGCTTTGAAGGCGGCGGTATATCATACAATATCCCTTATACCAAGAAAGTGCCGCTTGAACGCTCCATTGCGGATTGGCAGTATATTGATCGGTTGGTCGGTATCTACCGCGAAAACGGCGTGGTGATCAATCGCGAGCCTTTTGGTCCTTTGACGGGTACGCTGGTGCCTCCGTTTATCAGTCATGCGGTTGGTATCATCGAGGGGTTGCTTGCGCTGAAGCAGGGCGTGTATTCGTTGACGCTCGGTTATGGTCAGACGGGCAATCTTGTTCAGGATGTGGCGGCAGTCATATCGCTCCGGGAACTGGCGCAGGAATACTTCCGCAAAGATGGTTATGAAGATTTCGAGCTTACGATTGTCTTTCATCAGTGGATGGGCGGTTTTCCGGAAGATGAATCCAAGGCGTTTGCCGTGATTTCCTGGGGATCGGTGGCCGCCGCTTTGTCCGGCGCCGACAAGGTTATTGTCAAGACGCCGCACGAGGCAATGGGCATTCCAACCAAGGAGGCCAATGCGCAAGGACTGAAGACAACCAGGCAGGTTTTAAATATGCTGGCCGGACAGAAATTTCCGGAAGACAACCGGATGCGGATGGAGGTGGAGTTGATCAAAAATGAGGCGCGTTGTGTCATGCGGAAGGTTGAAGAGCTTGGCGGCGGCGACTGGGCGCGTGGCGCAGTGGCGGCCTTTCAGGCCGGTGTGATAGACGTTCCTTTTGCGCCCTCAATTTGCAATTACGGCAAGATGTTGCCGATCAGGGATGACGAGGGCTTTATCCGTATTTTTCAGCAGGGCAATATTCCGCTCAGCAAGGATGTTTTGGATTATCATAAAAGCAGGCTGGCAGAGCGGGCCAAAACGGAAGGCCGCGCAATTTCCTTTCAGATGGTAACGGATGACATTTATGCGATCAGCAAGGGCAAACTTATCGGGAGGCCAAGATGAAGATCAGGAAAGCGGTATTTGCGCCGGGATATTCGTCGTTTTTTTTTGACGATCAACAGGCGATCAAGCATGGCGCGGAGCATGACGGTTTTATTTATGCAGGCAAACCAGAGACCGGCGGATTCCGGAGAATTCGCGAGCCGGGGCAGAGTATTTCAGTTCTGCTGATTCTGGAGAACGGCGCAACTGCGGCAGGCGACTGCGCCGCCGTGCAGTATTCCGGCGCCGGCGGCAGGGATCCGCTTTTTACCTGCGAAAGTTATGTGCCGTTTCTTGAGCAACACATCAAGCCGCGGCTTGAGGGTCGGGAAGTCGGCAATTTTCGGGAGATGGCTGCGGAATTTGAAGCGCTCTCTTTTGACGGCAAACGCCTGCATACCGCGATTCGGTATGATATTTCCCAGGCGCTGCTTGCCGCGCGCGCTGAGGCCTGCCATGTGCTGCCTTGCGACGTTATTTGTGCGGAATATGGCCTGCCAGCAATTGCCGAAAGAATTCCTGTTTTTGGCCAGAGTGGCGATAATCGCTATGAAAATGTGGACAAAATGATTCTGAAAAAAGTTGAAGCGCTGCCGCATGGTTTGATCAATAATATAGATGAAAAACTCGGCCGTGATGGCGGAAAACTCCGTGAATATATACGCTGGCTTGTCCAGCGGATCGCCAAAGTCAAAACCGATCCATCCTATTTTCCCGTATTGCACATTGATGTTTACGGCACAATCGGAATGATTTTTAATTGCGATATTACGCGGGTGGCGGACTATATTGCTTCGCTGGAAGCGGAGGCAGGGGGGCATCCGTTGTATATCGAAGGTCCTGTTGATATGGGCGCCAGGGATCGGCAGTTGGAGTATTTGGTCGGCATCAGGGCGCAACTTGCGGCCAAGGGTTCCAATGTGCGCATAGTTGCGGATGAATGGTGCAATACTTTTGAAGATATCAAAGACTTTACGGATGCCCGCGCTTGCGATATGGTGCAGATCAAAACACCCGATCTAGGCGGCATCCAGAATATAGTCGAAAGCAATCTCTATTGCAATCGGAACGGCATGGAGGCTTATCAGGGAGGCACTTGCAATGAAACGGAGATTTCGGCCAGACATTGCGTGCATGTCGCCGTCGCCTCAAGGCCCAAAAGGATGTTGGCCAAGCCGGGCATGGGGTTTGATGAGGGTTTTACGATCGTCAATAACGAGTTGGAAAGAATCATTGCCGTATGGAGGTCCCGATGCGCGGAATAAAACAAGAGTTCAAGGTGCTTTCGCCGACAGGCATACTCGGCTATGGGTTTCCCGAGCAGTCTTTCCGAAAAGGCATTGCGGCTGCGCCGGATTTGATTGGGGTTGATGCCGGTTCCACCGATCCGGGGCCTTATTATCTTGGTTCCGGAAAATCATTCACCAACCGCACCTGTGTGAAAAGAGATTTGCGCCTGATGCTCGTTGAGGGTGTCAAAAGGCGCATTCCGGTTGTGATCGGTTCTGCGGGCGGAAGCGGCGCTGCGCCGCATTTGCAATGGTGCCAGGAAATCATTGAGGAAATTGCGGCGGAAGAAAAGCTTGCTTTTCGGCTGGGCGTGGTGGCGGCGGATATTCCCCGCAAAATGGTGTTGGCCGCATTGCGCAAGGGCGGGATCAAACCGCTGAGCTTTGTCCCGGCGCTGACAGAAGCGGATTTGGCAGCCACCACGAATATCGTGGCGCAGATGGGGGTTGAGCCTTTGATCCGCGCGCTTGACCGGGAATGCGATGTGGTTCTGGCGGGGCGTTGTTATGATCCGGCTTGTTTTGCGGCGCTGCCGATCAAACTCGGATATGATCCTGGTCTGGCAATGCACATGGGCAAGATTCTGGAATGCGCCGCGATTGCGGCTACACCAGGGTCAGGAGCCGATTGTGTTCTCGGAACATTGCAAAAGGACGGCTTTATCCTGGAAGCGCTCAATCCGATGCGCAAGTTTACCCAACAGTCAACGGCGGCGCATACGCTTTACGAAAAATCGAATCCTTACTATCTGCCTGGACCGGGTGGCGCAATCACGCTTGAAAATTGCAAATTCAGCGAAATTGGCGGCGGGCGCACACGCGTTACGGGAAGTCGTTTTATCAAATCCCCAAAATACATGGTTAAACTCGAAGGCGCCAAGAGGATCGGCTTCCGTTGCATCAGCATGGCGGCGACGCGCGATCCGATTATGATTGCGCAAATTGATGCCATTCTGCAAGCGGTCCGCGAATCGGTCGGCGCGCTCCTTCAAAAAGAAAATGTCGGCGGCAGCATTTGCTTCCATTTGTACGGCAAAAATGCCGTTATGGGCGACCGCGAGCCGGCGCCGGACAGCCGGCCCGTGGAGCTTGGCATTCTGATTGACGCCTTGGCGCCCACCCAGGATGATGCCGATGCGGCGTGCGGGATAACGCGCTCAACCCTGCTGCATTACGGTTATCCGGGACGCATCGCCACGGCGGGGAATTTGGCGTTCCCGTTCTCGCCTTCGGATACGAGGATGGGCGAAGTTTACGAATTCTCCGTTTATCATCTGATGGAACTGGCTGATCAAAAGGTTTTCAAGCTGAAGATCAGCGATTTTCGGTCCGGCAAGGTTGTTAATGTTTACCAGGGAGGTAAATCCAAAAAACGATGAAACATAAATTGATCAAATTGGCCAAGGTTGTTCGTTCCAAGAATTCGGGACCGTTTGAATTGACGCTTGATGTCATGTTCAAAACCAGGCATGATTTTGAGCTTTTCAAACGGAAGCGTTTCATCAATAAAAAGATTATTGCCGCGCTTTACAAAACCAAGCCGCAGGATATTCTTGACATTATCTATTTTGAACCGTCCAATGCCGTTAAAATAACCATGAAAAGATGGATCCCTTCCGGCGCGCCGGGTGAAAGCGATATTTACGGATCGCAACAGCACGCTCCGCTGCTTGGCCTGGAGTTCGAGGAATAATTATGCCCGGTTATGTGCCTAATATGTTGACGGTTGGCGACACGCTGATCTATTCCACTTACTATGCCCCGCGTGGCAGGCAGCGGCTCTATCTGATGGCAGCCAAGCTGTCTCAGCGCTATCTCTATCCGAATGACCTGCTTATCGGCGTAATTGGCGCGGAAGGAGCCGGCAAGTCCACTTTGATCAAGGGGCTCTTTCCCGGCATGGAGCTGACCAACGACGATGACGGCATGAACGTCAAGGTTTCGCCGATCTATGGGTTCAATGCGGGTGATTATTTTTCCGGGCATACCTTTCATCTCGATGCGCGTTATGAGCTGGCGTTTAAGCAAAAATTCGAGATTGTTGAGGCGATCAATAATGTGATTCAACATGAACGCCGCGTTGTTATCGAGCATTTCGACTTGATTTATGAGGCGCTTGGTTACAACGCCCAGGTCATCTTCGGGATTGGCGAGGAGGTTATTGTGGCCAGGCCTTCCGTTTTTGGTCCGTTTCCGGCGGGGATCAAGGCCGTTGTGGACAAGACCATCAAGTTCCGGAAGATGGCGCATTCCGCGGAGGATCTGACCTCATATTTTCTGGAGCGCGATTATAACATCAAGCCTTTGCATTTGCATTCTGACGTTAAGCATGGGTTTGTGATCAGGTTTCCGGAAAAAATTAAAATTGATATCGCGGATATCGAAAAAAAAGTTTTGAAGATTATCGGCGAGGATCGTTCCATCCAGGTCTCCGGCGAGGACTGCATTTCATTTGGCGATATCAGGATTGAATGCACCGGGGTAAGAACGCATGTCAAGTCAACCGGTTTGATTGAAAAATTCCGGTTGCTGAAAAAATTGCAATTTGATCATATCAGCAAGTCTTATTTGTTGGTGGGGATGGTGGGCGATCGTGAAATTGCCGGGTTTGAAAATATTTCTAATGTAATGGAAACAAGTGATGGCTATTTTTCCGAAAGCAAAGACAGCAATTCCGTTCCGAAAAATTGAGGCGCACGGGCTGATTAAAAACGCCCGGTTTGCAGGTGGGCGTATTTTGCGTGTTGATCCGGCGGCGCTCGATCTGCTTGCCCGAACGGCCTTTCATGATCTCTCGTTTTTTTTGCCGGCCAAATTTCTGGCCGAACTGGCGGGGATCATGGACGATCCTGCGGCATCGGAAAACGAGCGGTTCGTTGCCTCCGCCCTCATTGAAAACGCAATTATTGCCGCGCAGGGTTCGTTGCCTTTATGTCAGGATACGGGGGTGGCTAATGTTTGGGCGCAAAAGGGTGAAGCGGTCATTACCGGCGCAAACGACAGCTTGAGCCTTTCCAAAGGTATTGCGGCGGCATACAGACGGTATAATCTTAGGTATTCTTTGGTTTGCCCGGAAACGTTGTTTGAAGAGGCCGATTCCGGCACAAACTTGCCGGCGCAGATTGATATTGAGGCTGTTCCCGGCGCTGAATACAAATTCTTTTTTATGGCCAAAGGCGGGGGGTCATCCAACAAGACGATGCTTTTTCAGGAGAACAAGTCGTTGCTTGAAGAAAAGAAATTCACCCGGTTTTTGATGGAAAAACTTCCGGCGCTTGGCGTTGCGGCTTGTCCGCCATATCATATCGGCATTGCGGTGGGCGGGACATCGCCGGAGCAAACCTTGAAAACAGCGAAACTTGCCGCCGCTGGTTATTACGATGCTTTGCCGGCCAGGCCTTCCGGCAAAGGTGCGGCCTTTCGTGTTCCGGATTGGGAACAGAAGATTGTTGCCATGACCGGCGCTTTTGGGTTGGGCGCGCAGTTTGGCGGACGGCATTTCGCTGTTTCCGCGCGGCTTGTCCGGCTGCCGCGCCATGCCGGTTCATGCCATGTCGGGCTTGCGGTCAGTTGTGTGGCGCATCGTAATCTTTCTGCTGTCATCAACGCCGATGGCATTTTTGTCGAAAAACTGGAAACTGATCCGGGGCGATATCTTGCAAAAATAAAATTTGCGGAGGCGCCGTTAATCAATCTGGAATTACCCATGTCTGAAATCAAAAAATCTCTTGCGCGCCATCCGGTCGGCACAAGAGTCAGGCTTTCCGGCGCCATGGTTGTTGCGCGGGATATGGCGCATATGAAAATTGCTGAAATCCTTGCGCGAACGGGCGCTGTGCCCGACTATTTTCGCGAACATCCGGTCTATTATGCCGGGCCGGCCAAAACACCGAAAGGCATGCCTTGCGGCAGCTTTGGTCCGACGACAGCACAGAGGATGGACCCGTATCTGGATGGTTTTATGAGTGTGGGCGCTTCGCTGGTAACGGTTGCGAAGGGCAATCGGGCTGCGCATGTGTCCCAATCCTGCAAGAAACATGGCGGTTTTTACCTTGGCACGATCGGCGGTTCGGCGGCGCTGGTTGCCAAAAACAATGTTATTGCTTCGCAAATCCTCGATTTTAAGGAACTGGGCATGGAGGCGGTTCGGAAAATCATCGTCAAGGATATGCCGGCCTTTATTATTTGCGACGACAAGGGCAACAGCCTCTATTGAGCTTGGCGGTTGCGCTGTGGATTCCAAAAATCGTCAAACATGAACCACTGCAGCGGATTGTTGGCGATTTCTTTTTCGAGTATGTCGCGCAGTTTTGCCTGAATAGTTGCGGCGTTCTCTTCTGCGCCGGGAATAATGGGGGGGTACAGACGCAGCAGGAAAGTTTCGTCCGGTTGGCGCAAGAGAAAGCCGGGCAGCAGCGGCGCGCCGGTCATCGCGGCAATGCGCGCCGGCCCGCTCGATAGCCGCGCCGGTTTGTCGAAAAAGAGCATTTGCTGATTGTGCGCTGTAAAATCACGGTCAGCCAGCATGGCTACGCATTCACGGCGCTTTAAAGCTTTGATTACTCCGCTGGCGGCATGCCCGATAGGGATACAATTCATGCCGCGTCCGATGCGGTGTGCCTGGAAAAGCTCATTGATTTTGCTGGCGCGTTGGGGCATGAAGACCACATTCATGCGTCGCCCCATGCCGGCCATGATTGCGCCGCCCAGTTCCCAGTTGCCGAGATGCGCGGTAACGAGAATCAAGCCTTTTTGCAGCGACTCGGCTTGTTCCAGATATTCGAAATGTTCCCAGTTGACCAGTCGTTGTATGTCTTTGGGAGTGAAACGCGCAAATTTGAAAAAATCAACCATGTATTTGCCGAAAAACCGGAAGTTGCTGCGCGCCATTTTCGCCAGCTTTTCATCCGAGGCGTTGAGCCCTTGCGCGGCCAGGATCTGGCGGAAATTGGATATGACGGATTGGCGTCCGAATTTGTCGCCCGCATAGAAAAGATCGGCAATGCGCAGGCCGAGCCAGTAGGCGAACCGGCGCGGAAAACTGCGGCTGATAATTTGCGCTGTACGGTAACATGTATAACTGTTCAACATGGCGCTGAGCGGGATGTTTCGTTGGTGGCGGCGAGTAAATCTTCGGCTCGGTATGAAGAACGCACGAGCGCGCCGGCGGATACGCTGCGGAAGCCCTTCGCCAGCGCGCGTTGACGGTAGCTTTCGAATTCATCGGGGCGAACGTAACGTGCAATCGGCCAGTGCGTCCGGCTTGGCGCAAGATATTGGCCGATTGTCAGGCAAATGCATCCGGCATTGCGCAGGTCATCCAGCGCCTCTTCCAGTTCAGCATCGGTTTCACCCATCCCCAACATTAACCCGGATTTGACGATTGGTTTTGGCTCCCATTGCGCCGCCTCGCGCAGCACGGCGAGCGATCTTTGATAATCCGCCAGCGGGCGCACCAGCGGCTGCAGGCGGCGGATTGTTTCCAGGTTGTGGTTGAAAACATCCGGCGCGGCGGCAAGCACAGTGTGCAGCGCCTTGCCCTGCAAATCCGGCGTAAGAACTTCAATCGTCAGCTTTGGCTGGCGTTTGAGCCTGCGGATGGTTTCCGCAAAAACAGCTGCGCCGCCATCCGGAAGGTCATCGCGCGTAACACTGGTGATGACCACATGCCGCAGACGCAGTGTTTGGACTAATTGCTCCACATGTTCCGGTTCGGCCGGATCAAGCGGTTGTGGTGTCCCTTTGGGAACGGCGCAAAAACGGCAGTTGCGCGTGCAGGTTTCGCCCAGAATCATGACCGTTGCCGTGCCGCGGTTAAAACATTCAACACGGTTTGGGCATTGCGCGCTTTCGCAGACTGTGTGCAGGTTTTTGGCGCGCAGTATTCCGGCGACATGCGTGTAATGTCCGTCAGCATTCAAACGCACGCGTATCCATGGTGGTTTGCGCAACGAGGCCGAGTTGTTTTTTGATTGATTATTCAAGACAGGCATTTAACGCGCAATTATAGTGTTTTTTTCGGAATGATCAATAAGAACTGTTTTTTTGATCGGGCGCCCGATCGGCGATTAATCTTGACATTATGCGCGCATTGCCTGACGATAAAGAGCAATTACGCATTATGTATTTTGGTGCAAGTGGATTTTCATTGGTTGTTATGTGTAAAAAACGGTTTTATTTGTTTGGCCTGTTCTTGTTTTTGGCTCTCTTTGAATGTATTGATGTGGCCGGTCAGGACTCTGCGGATGTTGCGCGCTGGGTCAATGGGGTTTTGATTGAAGGACAGGTGGGCGAGGCGACGAAAGAGGGTCTCTCTATTCGTTTGCCGCAGGGCGTACAAGTTGTGCCATGGAAGTATCTCTCCGCTGGTACGCGGTTGCGATACGAGCAGCCCATGTTGCTTAAATTGGAGCGCGCGCGGCTTAATGCTTTGAAAAAGGCGGCGGCAGCGGAAGCTGCCAAGGCGGCGGCTGCATCAAATGCGGCTGCCAAGGCGGCTGAGGATAAGAAGGCCAAAGCCAAAAAACCACAGCCTTCCTCGACTGAGTCAGGCTCGACAAATGAGACCTCAGACGGTGCGGATTCCTCAGGCAGTTCGCCGGAGGGGACGTAGTATTGCTCTAAAAACCTTGGAATGTTACGGACAAGTGAAATTTTAATGCTTTAAACCTTGCGCATGAGAATGGATTATTAACAGGGCGTCGGATCAAAATGAAAATTGCGGAATTGCTCGTGTTGCTTGATGGTGAATTGGTGTGTTGCGAGGAAAAACTCAAAAACGAAATTGGTGGTTTTGCGGCTTCTGATCTTTTAAGCGATATCCTGGCATTCGAAAAGGACGATTATGCTCTTTTAACCGGCTTGACCAATCCGCAGGTGCTGCGAACGGCAGAAATAACCAATGCTTGCTGTGTCGTTATTTTGCGCGGCAAGCAGCCGCAGCCTGCCATGGTGTCGTTGGCCAAACGCAACGGTATTCCGCTGGTGCTTTCCGGTTGCAGCATGTTTGATGCTTGTTGCCGCATCTGTCGGGCGATTGACAAAACAGGCGGTTGAAATGGCCGAATTACGCGAACGCCAAATCCGACTGGTGCATGAATTGATGTATCAGATCAAGGTGCATGAAGTCATGACCAGTAACGTGGCGTGTTTCCCTTCTTGCAGTACTTTCCGCGCAATTCAGCTTTGCATGAAGGAAAAGCGTTTTACCGGAGCGCCGATTGTGGAAGGCGGCGAATTGCTCGGCATTATCAGTATTCATGATATTATTACCGCCTTTGATCTTGGACACATTGATGAGCCGGTTGAGCGCTATATGACCCGTAATGTTGTTACTATTCCGCAAAATTATTCCGTCATTGCGGCTTCCAATCTTTTCCATAAGTTCCGCTTCGGACGTTTGCCCGTGGTGGAAGCTCCGCAGAGCCGCAAGTTGGTTGGCATTGTTACTTACAGCGACATACTTTCGCATTTGCTTATGGAAGTGAATGCCATTGCCGAACGGTTTGAAAAACAGGACGGCACATCAGAGTTGGTAACATGGGATGCTCGTAACAAGCTGCGTTTTGAAATTGCGCCGGATAATTTTGAGATGGCGGGCGCGGCATCCACAACAGTCAAAAAACATTTGCAGTCTTTTGGGGTTTCTCCGGATATTCTGCGCCGTATTGCCGTGATTTGTTATGAGGCGGAAATGAATGTCATCATTCATTCGCTGGGCGGCTATATGGAAGTGGAATTGCAAGCCGATCGTGTCCGTATTTTTGTGGCGGATGAGGGTCCCGGCATTCCGGATATCGAAAAAGCCATGCAGCCCGGCTATACAACCGCCAACGAAAAAATCCGCGCGTTGGGGTTTGGCGCCGGCATTGGCTTGTGCAATATCAAGCAATGCGCGGATGAATTTGCGTTGCGTTCCAGCATGGAGACCGGGACGGAAGTGGAGGCTGTTGTGATGCTTGATGTGCCGTTTGACAAAGTGTTGCCCATTCCCCCCAATCGGCGCGGCAATCTATGATCCGGTGATTGCCGCTTGGACGAATTCGATGACCGGGGTTGGGTCTTCCAGGCCGTGCGGATGATGTTTGATGCCGGGGCGGCGAATGACTTTGATGACGCCGCCCATGGCCCGAATGCGATTTGCGACGATATCCGTGTTTTCGTCTACCGGCACGATATCATCATCTTCGCCCACCACATGAATAATCGGGATGCGCTCTGTGCTGAGCGCCGCAAGATTGTTGATGGGATTCCATTTGGAAGACAGGGCGGCTTCCTCCGATTGGAAGCCCTGTTCTTCAATAAAAGCGCGCCAAGCTTGCGGAAAAGTTCCGGGTGTTTTGCTTTTGCCGCGGCGCAATGGCCAGCTGCGGAAGTCACAGACGGGGTTGTCGCCATAAAGGCAGGCAACTTTGTCGGGATGCGCGCCGGCCCAGTCGTAACAATAAATGCCGCCGCGGCTCAATCCCAGCAGGACCGGGCGTTTGGCCATCTTGAACTCATTGGTCATGGCCTGATAAAATTTTTCCCAGCATTGCATGGCCGCTGCGCCGCCAAACATCGTTCCGGTTTTAATAAAGCCCAGATGAAATCCTTGGGCCAGCATTGCCAATTCAAAATGCGGAAAGGCCTCGAAATATTCCAGTTTCCAGATCCAAGGCTGGCCGGGAAGCGCCGTATGAGGTTGGACCAGGAAGCATTCGCGTTCGGCAACCTCAAAGGTCAATCGCTCAAAATCATGGTAACTGTCGCTGCGCTTGATCATGGCAAAACTCCTTGTGTTTGCTTGCTGTGCTGCGAATTTTAGATGAATGCCTCCCATATAACAATGCCAATTCTGATTTAAAATTCCAACGGAAAAAAATCAGAAAAAAACGCTGGGCATGGCGCCGGCGCTTGTGGCATACTTTGGTCGTGTTTGTTTTGGTTTAAACCAACCGGAGTTTATCAGATGGATGCAAAAGCTTTTATTGATCAGCAAATAGATGAAATTCGGCATGCCGTCGGCGATGGGCTTGCCATTAATGCTTTGAGCGGCGGCGTGGACAGTTCCGTGGTTACTGCGCTTGGGCATCGCGCGCTGGGGGAAAGGATGCTGACTTTTTTTGTTGATAACGCTTTAATGCGTGAAAACGAGCCGCAACGTATTTTGCAAATGTTTTCCGGCTTGCATATACCCGTTCGGTCTGTTGATGCGCGCGCCGATTTTTTAAGCGCGTTGCGGGGTGTGTTTGATCCGGAAAAAAAACGGCAGGTTATTACGGACACATTTTATGCGGTGGTTTTTGCGCGATTGGTGCGTGAGACCGGCGCGCGTTTCCTGATGCATGGCACAATTCTGACGGATATTGAAGAGACGGTGGCCGGGATCAAGCGCCAGCATAATATCCTTGCGCAACTGGGCATCAATCCCGAAGAGGCCTATGGCTATTCAGTCTTGGAGCCGCTCAAAACCTTGCGCAAAGACGGTGTGCGTGCCGTCGCGCATGAGCTTGGTTTGCCCGATGCAATTGCCCGGCGCATGCCATTTCCCGGGCCGGCGCTGGCCGCCCGTATTGTCGGAGAAGTCAATGAGAGCAATTTGGCGCTTGTGCGGAGTGCAACGGCCATTGTTGAAGAAGAGTTGGCTGGTTGCGGCGCTTTTCAATATTTAGCTGTTTTGCTGGAGGATCGCGCCACTGGTATTCGCGCAAACAAGCGCGAGTTTGGGCGTATCATCGTTGTGCGGTGCATAGAAAGCGTTGATGCCCGCGCGGCTTCCGTTACGCGCCTGCCATGGGATGTGCTGGAGCGCATTTGCCGGCGTATTACCGATATTCCAGGCGTCAGTCGCTGTCTTTATGATCTTACCCCTAAACCTCCGGCCACGGTGGAGGATATTTGATTAGTATGCCGCAAATGTCTTGCTCCAGACTGCATAAAATTTTGATGTTTGTCTTGATTGCGGCGGCCTTGGGATTGCGGCTTGCTTTTTTTGCGATCAGCACAACCAATGTTCCGCCTTCTTCCGATGAGGCGCTTTCTCCCTTGCAGGCCAAGCATATTCTGGCCGGCCATATGCCTTTGCTGGTGATGGCCAATCCCTATCAGTTTCCAGTTGAATCTTATCTTTATGCGGCGTTTGTGAAGTTTTTGCCGCATAACGCGTTTGGCGCGCGCCTTATTCCCTTTCTGGAGGGAGTGGCGGCTTTTTTGTTGTTGCTGTTCTTTTTGCCGCATATGGGCGGCTGGCGTTCGGTTTGGGGCGCGGCGCTGCTGCTTGTGTTGCCTTCGGCCTATGTGCTGATGTTGCTGGCGGGGTATGCCTTGCCGCAGCATAATTCAGTGGTTTTGCTGGCTGCTCTGGGGTTATGTATGGCTGTATGGCAGCGCCATGCGCGTCATTGTTTTTGGTTGGCCGGTGGAGTGGGCTTGATTTGTGGTCTTGGTTTTAGCAACCATGCGCTGGTTGGCACGCTTTTTTTTATGGTGGGTGTTTTTGTTTGCGTTAATTCCGATTGGCGCGCCGCGCGCGGCGCGGCGCCCGCTTTTATCATCGGCGCTTTGATCGGGTTGCTGCCGTATTTCGCCGCGCTTTGGTT
>CAZMFH010000036.1:0-3508 GCA_964565485.1 uncultured Verrucomicrobiota bacterium
CTTGCCGTAAAACGCATATTATCAAATTTTGAATTTCAAAAGCCGGATTTTTTCAAAAATTCCCGCACCTGCCGCAGGATCACGGGGACAATGCGTTTTGCCGGCACTGTACAGCGATAAACTCCGCCGCTGTAAATGGCGGCCTTGCCCTTGCCGCCGGCCAGCGCAATATCGGCTTCGCGCGCTTCGCCGGGCCCGTTGACCATGCAACCCATGACGGCCACGCGCGGCCAGACGGCGCCGGCATGGCGGGTTTCGAGTTTGGCCAGCGCTTCTTCGATCTGATGGGCAATGGCGATCACGTCAATTGCGGTTCTGCCGCAGGTGGGGCAGGCCAGCACGCTTGCGCCGGGCGGGCGCAGGCCGAGGCTGCGCAGAATTTCCAGGCCGGTTCTGATTTCGCGCCCCGGCGTTTCCGCCAGCGAAACACGAATGGTGTCGCCGATGCCTTCGGCCAGCAGAATGCCCAGCGCTGCCGCAGAACGGACACTGCCGGCCAACAGGGTGCCGGACTCGGTAACGCCGAGGTGCAGGGGGTAATCCGTGGCGCGCGCCAGCAGGCGGTAGGCCTGAACGGTGCGCGGTACGTCGGAGGCCTTGACGGAAATTTTGATTTCGCGATAGTCCATGTCTTCCAGAATGCGCACATGTCTGAGCGCGCTTTCCGCCAGCGCTTGGGCCGTCGCGCCGCCGTAACGCGCCAGGAGTTCTTTTTCAAGCGAGCCGGCGTTGACGCCGATCCGGATTGGCGTATGCCGGTCGCGGGCGGCGCGGATAACTTCGCGTATTTTGAGCTTGCTGCCGATATTGCCGGGATTGATCCGCAGCGCATCCGCGCCGGCTTCCAGCGCCAGTAAAGCCAGGCGGTGATCAAAATGGATATCTGCCACCAGCGGGATGTGAATGGCGCGGCGGATTCCGGCAATAGCCCGCGCAGCATCTGCATCCGGCACAGCCAGGCGCACGATATCGCAACCCATGGCTTGCAGTTCCCGGATCTGGGCGATTGTTGCGCGCTTGTTGCGGGTGTCGGTCTTGGTCATGGTTTGCACCGTTAGCGGTGCGCCGCCGCCGACAGCCACAGCGCCGATATGAATCCGGCGCGTCGGCCGGCGCGCTTGCTTGATGAAATCTTCCGCTTTGATTTTTGCGGTGCGCATAACGTGTTATTGCGGCGCGAAATTGGTGATGGAAATGTCGGGCAATACGGTTTGCTCAGGCGCTTGTTCGTCGGCGGATATTTGGGTTTCCATGGCCCGCGAAAACAGGCGGATTTGATAGAGACGCTTCAGGTCGCGTCCCGAAAGCATGACGATGGCCGCGATAAAGAGCGCGAAAAAAATCTGATGCAGCCACACAACCAGTTTGGCGGGCACCGGCCGGCGCAGGAGCATTTCCAGCAGGGCGAAAAGAATATGGCCGCCATCCAGCACAGGAATCGGCAGCAAATTGAGGATGGCCAGGTTCACATTGAGAAAACACATAAAGCCCAGCGCGATCATGATGCCTTTGCGCACGGCATCCAGAATCATATAAATAATCATGGGCGGCCCGCCCAGTCCCTGGGAGGTTGCCCGCGCCTCTGAAACCGTCAGCAACGAACGGACAACGCGGATGATCGCCGTCGCATGGCTTTTGAGCTGAACGCTGGGCGGGATGTGTACCACTTGGTCATAATCAACAGCGGTTGGATCAAAACGGATGCCGATCCGCGCCCGCTCCAACTCCGGATCAATTTGGGGTGTGATTTCCACGGTCAGCTTGCGGCCCTGGCGTTCGACGGTCATCAGCGTGGGCATGTCGGCGCGCGCCGACACCAGCATGATTAGATGTTCAATGCTTAGCACGGGGACTTCGTTGAAAACACGGATAATATCGTCGCGCCGTATGCCCGCTTGTTCCGCGCCGGAATCCGGTTCGACCGTCATCACCTTGCAAAGCGACACCTCGCGCAATCCTTCCACCATCTGAAAGCCCAGCGTGTTTTTGACGGTTGGCACGTTGATGGTGTTGATGCCGGACGGAGTTTGGACGGTAAAAACAGCCTGTTCAAAACGCGCATTTTGCTGTAAAACTTCGCTCCAATTGCGGACAGGCGTTTCGTTGACGGCCAAAATTTCGTCGCCGACGCGCAAGCCCATGGCATAAGCCGCCGATTCCTCGTCCACATATCCGATCACCGCGCTGCGTTCGCCGGGGGTGGAGGGTTTGCCGATCAGGTAAACCATCCAGGCGATGATCACCGCCAGCGCGATATTGCCCGCAGCGCCGGCGGCGGCCACAATGATTCTCTTCCATGGCGCCAGGCGCGGCAGGGTCGGCGGCGCTTTGCCGCCGTCTTGCGGCTCTTGATCGCGTTTCGACACCGGCTCGGTCGGGTCCATTTGCGGCAGCGCGACATAACCGCCGACTGGGAAAACGCCGATTTTATAGACGGTTTCGCGGTGTTTTTTCCGCCAGATTGCCGGGCCAAACCCGAGTGAAAAAACTTCAATCACCATGCCGAAACAACGCGCGGCGAGAAAGTGCCCCAGTTCGTGCGCAAAAATTGACACGCCAAACAAAAGCAGGACTATCACCGCCACATAAATGCCATATCCTATCATTCTGAAATTCCTTTCCGCGCGGCACACCGGCCGTGCAACTCAA
This sequence comes from uncultured Verrucomicrobiota bacterium, assembly GCA_964565485.1. Taxonomy (GTDB): domain Bacteria; phylum Verrucomicrobiota; class Kiritimatiellia; order JAAZAB01; family JAAZAB01; genus CAZMFH01. Next base: position 2,650 of record CAZMFH010000036.1, read on the forward strand.
TGTTTCAAGATCAATTTTGGCGCGCCGGCTTTTTCCGACTTATTTTATTTTTGCCGGCAATCAGTTGCGCCGCCGTCCGGCGCGCCCAACTGTCTGTTTCCAAAATATCAGCCAAGCCTGGATCGGCAATTGAATTATGCCGGTTCATCACCGCCTCGACAATACGTCCGATTCCGGGCAGGGCAATGCGACCGTCCAGAAAAGACTCCACGGCGGTTTCGTTGGCCGCATTCAACGCCGCCGGCATGCTGCCGCCTTTTTCGGCGGCCGCGCGCGCCAGGGCCAGGCAGGGAAAACGCCGCAGATCGGGCGGGGCAAAATGCAATTGGCCTAATTGCGCCAAATTCAGGCTGGGCAACCTGCCGTTAAGACGTTCCGGATAAGTGAGCGCATATTGAATGGCAAAACGCATGTCCGAAACACTAAGCTGGGCCAGCAGATTGCCGTCATTGAATTCGACCAGCGAATGAACAATGCTTTCCGGATGCAGGACAATGTCAATGCGGTTGGGCGGCATATTGAAAAGCCAGCGCGCTTCAATCAGTTCCAAGCCTTTATTCATCATGGTGGCGGAATCCACGGTAATTTTGCGGCCCATGTTCCAGCGCGGATGTCTCAAGGTCTCGGCCACGGTAACCCGCTCCAGATTCAGGCGTTTCCGCGCGGCAAACGGCCCGCCAGAGGCCGTCAGAATGATCCGCCGCACAGCCTCCGGCGGACAGCCCTGCAGGCATAGGGCCGGTGGAGCTGATAGGCATGCTGATGCCGACGGCGTTTGCCGTCATGATGCTTGGCGTGAAATCCGCAACCACGGGCATAGGCATCAGGAGATTGCTAGGCATAAAGCGCCCGGCGGCTG
>CAZMFH010000036.1:3518-16216 GCA_964565485.1 uncultured Verrucomicrobiota bacterium
ATGCGCCCGCCCGTCGCGCGGCTTAAGGCGGTTACTTTGCAACCGGCGGCGACAAGCGCCTCTTTGGTGGCCACGGCGACATCTGTGCCCCGGCGCAGCGCCGCCAGCATTGGGCGCAACCCGGCGATGCCGACCACGGCTACCAGGACAATATCCGCTTTTTCCAAGGCGGCCAGGTCTTCCATGCCTTCCACGCCGGCCATGATGTTCAAGGTTCCGTCAGCCAGTTGTCGGGCGCGGCGCGCGGCATTTTCATCTGCCAACGCGATATTTTTGACCTTAAAGTGGCGCGCCTGACGCAATAACAATTCCACCCGGCTTTGCGCCGCCAGGCCGATTACCCGGAAGCGTTCCGGAAACGCCGCCGCCACGCGCAGAGCGTTCATGCCGATCGAGCCGGTGCTGCCGAGAATGACGAGATTTTTGCGCTTGTGCCCGGATACAATGCTCATGAGATGATCAGGAAAGATTTAATGTAGATAAAAAGCGCCGGAGCTCCGAAGAGCAGACTGTCCAGAACATCCAGAATGCCGCCCATGCCGGGAATGATGTTGCTGGTGTCTTTGCAGCCGGCCGAGCGTTTTAACATGGATTCCGTCAAATCGCCCACCGTGCCGAGCAATGTCAGCAGTATGCCCAGAATCAGCGCGTCATGAAACTGCATGGTGATTGCGCCGAACCGGCCGGCTGTGCCGAAATAAAAAACCAGACTGGCCAGTGTGCCTGTCAGGATGCCGCCGATAAAACCTTCCCAGGTTTTATTCGGCGAAATGCGCGGAATAAGTTTGTGCCGTCCGAACCGGCTGCCGATGAAAAAAGCGCCGATATCCGTGCATTTGACGACCGCCACCAGATAAAAAAGCAGCAGCCGGCCTGTCGTGCCGATCGGAGCAGACCAGGCGGGAACATCCCAGCTAAAGGCAAGTTTGGTGAAATAATTAAAGAGAAACGGCACATAGAGAATACCGAACAAAGTGCAGGCCATGGTGGCCAGCGGCTGAGCGTTGTTTTTTTGCGGGAATTGCCGGATGAGAATGGCAATCAGCGCGGCAAAAATGATCATTAATTCATATTCCCCCGCAAGCGTGGCGACATCAAGCATGAAAGAGAGCCAAACACCGGCAATCAGCGTAATACTGAGCGCGCCGCCCATGATTTTAAAACTGGGAATGCGCATGGCATCCAGGAGATTATAAAATTCGAGCAAGGCAATGACGGCGGTTGTACAGAGGATCACACAAACACTCACGGACGGCGCCCAACAGGCGGCGCCAATCAACATCAGCGCCAGTCCGAATCCGCTCACCAATCTGCGGTATATTCTGTGCATGTTCGCCAATCAGTTTTTTTATTTGACGCGCCCAAAACGACGGCCACGGCGCGCGTATTCTTCCAGAGCCAGCTTGAAAGCTGGTTCCCGAAAATCCGGCCATAAGGTTTCGGTAAAATATAGTTCGGCATAGGATGCCTGCCAGAGCAGAAAATTGCTGAGTCTCTTTTCGCCGCTGGTTCGGATTAACAGATCCGGATCGGGCACATCCGGCGCAAAAAGCCGGTCGGCCAGGGACTTTTCATCAATATTTTTCCAGGCCATGCGGCCTTCCTCTGCTTCGCGCGCCAGGGCGCGCGCGGCGCGGGTTATTTCGTCGCGCCCGCCGTAACTGAGCGCCAGAATCAGATGCCGGCAGTCATACGTTTGCGTGGCGTTCATGATGCGCTTCAATTCGCGCCGCAGCAGCAAAGGCAGATCGTTCAGCCGTCCGATCACGCGCAGGCGCGTTTGTTCCCGATGCAGATCGGGCTCATGGTTTTGCAGGAAATTTTTCAAAAGCCGCATGAGTCCGTTGATTTCGGTGATTGGTCTTTGCCAGTTTTCCGTGCTGAACGCGTAAAGCGTTAGATATTTGACGCCCTGCTGTTTGCAGGCGCGCATAATGGCGGCCACCGATTGCGCGCCTTCTTCGTGGCCCTTCAGTCGGGACAAACCGCGTTGCTGCGCCCATCTGCCGTTGCCATCCATGATAATGGCCACATGCTGTGGAACCGGCGAATCTGATTTTTTGCTCATCTTCAGGTTACTTCTTTTTGGTAATGTCGGCGACAGCCTTGATCAGCGCATCCGCCACAGTCTGCAACATGGCTTCGTTCAGTTCCGGATAAACGGGCAGCGCCAGCACTTCGCGCGCGGCCTGCTCGCTGACCGGAAAATCGCCTGCCTGATAGCCCAGATGGCGGAAACAGGGCTGAAGATGCATGGGGATCGGATAATATATTTCACAGCCTATGCCGGATTTTAAAAGCTGTTCACGAACGCGGTCGCGCTTGGGCACACGCACCACGTATTGATTATAAATATGGAAATTGACCGCTGCGTGCCCGGCATAAACAGCCGCCGGAGTTTGTACGGCAGAGTTTTCGAAAGCGCTGTTGTAAAAAGCCGCATGCGCCCGGCGCGCGGCATGCCATTTTTCAAGATGCTTGAGTTTAGTGTCGAGCACAACTGCCTGCAAGGCGTCCAGCCGGAAATTGCCGCTTAAAACATCATGGCGGTATTTGAGTGTTGATCCGTGCATGCGCAAGGCGCGCAGAGCAGCCGCCTTTTCGGTTGAATTGGTAACGGCCATGCCGGCATCGCCGAAGGCGCCGAGATTTTTAGACGGGAAAAAACTGAAACACCCGATATCGCCCATGGCGCCCGCGCGCCGCGCCGCGCCGCGCCAGGGATATTCCGCGCCAATGGCCTGGGCTGCATCTTCAATAACGGCCAGATTATGCGCGCGCGCCAGGTCCAGCAGGGACTGCATTTCCGCGCATTGCCCGAAGAGATGCACGGGCATTAACGCTTTGATGCGGTTTTTCCGAAAACGCGGCGGGGGTTTGGCCAGCAGGCGTTCGACTGCCGCCGGATCAAGGTTGAAAGTTACCGGATCAATGTCGGCAAAAAGCGGAATCGCGCCCAGCCGGGCCACGGAACCGGCTGTGGCAAAGAAAGTGAAAGGCGAGGTAATCACCGCATCGCCCGCTTGAATGTCCAGCGCCATCAGTGCCGCCAGCAAGGCGTCCGTGCCTGAAGACAGGCCAACGGCATGTTGTACGCCGCTGTATTCGGCTACATGCGCCTCAAACTGCTGAACGCGTTCACCGAGAATAAATTGTTGCGTGTCGCAGACCTCATCCAGCGCATGCCGAATTTCTTCCCGGAGCGTTGCATACTGGGCTTTTAAATCAAGCAAGGGTACATTCATTTTCCCGTCCGTTTATTTTGGCAATAAAGCGGCATTATGAAAGGATTGGGCGCCTGAATCAAGCCGAATTCGCATGAGATGCGCATTGCGCCCAGGGCGGCGTCATGTTCGAAAAAGACGGCTCGGCCGGGACGCTTCGCCCCATCATCATGGTCAAATGTGGCTTTGGTGGGGCGAGACCTCCGGGCGAGCCGCCGAGCATGACGCAGCCCTGGCATTGCGCCCGTTCAGGCTTTCTGCGTTTTGGCCAGGCCGATTGCATGCAATTTGCGGTGTAAAGTGCGCCGGCTGATGCCCAATTGGCGCGCCGCCATGGTGCGGTTATCCTGATTGGCCGCCAGAGCCGCGAGAATCATCTGGTGATTGACGTCTTTGAGCGAGGCATTCGGCGCAATCTCCGGTTGCGCGCCGCCATTTGCGCGTTGCCGGATCGGCGCAGGCAGATCGTCTGTCGTCAATTCTTCCCCGCGTGCAAGCACGATTGTGCGTTCGATCACGTTGCGCAATTCGCGCACGTTGCCCGGCCAGGCGTAGTTCATGAGAATATGCATGGCCTCCGGGGATATGTTTTTGATGCGTTTGTTGTTTTCGCGCGCGAATTCCTGGATGAACCGGCGCACAAGCAGCGGAATGTCATTGGCGCGTTCGCGCAAGGGCGGGGCGGTGATGGTAACAACATTGAGCCGGAAAAACAGGTCGTTCCGGAACCGGCCCTCGTGCGTCATGCTTTCCAAATCGCGGTTGGTGGCGGCAATCAGGCGGATATCCGCTTCGAGTGTTTCCTGCCCGCCTACGCGCTCAAAGCGGCGTTCTTCCAGGACGCGCAGCAGTTTCACCTGTAGCGCCGGATCTATTTCCGAAATTTCGTCCAGAAACAGCGTTCCGCCCTCGGCCAGTTCAAAGCGCCCGCGGCGTCGTTCGGTTGCGCCGGTGAAGGCGCCTTTTTCATGGCCGAATAATTCGCTTTCGAGCAGGGATGCCGGCAAGGCGGCGCAATGCACGGCAATAAAAGGCGCGCCGGCGCGCGGGCTCAAATGATGAATGGCATGCGCGATCAATTCCTTGCCCGTGCCGCTTTCGCCCTGAACCAAAACATTGGCTCGTGATGGCGCCACCTGCCGGATCATCTGATAAAGCGCTTCCATCACCGGCGTCTTGCCGATCATGGTTTCAATGCCGAACTGTCGGTCCAATTGCGTCCGCAGTCTTTTGTTTTCGGATTCCAGTTGTCGGGAGCGCACGGCGCGCTGAAGCACCAGTTCCAGTTGATCCAGATTAACCGGCTTGGTCAGGAAATCGTGCGCGCCCGCTTTCATGGCTTCCACGGCCAGTTCGATGCTTCCAAAAGCGGTCAGGAGAATGCAGGCCGGTTGTGAAGCATGCGCCAGCACACGCTGAATGAGCGCCAGTCCATCCATACCGGGCAGACGCAGATCGCTGAGTACAATGTCCACGGCGGTTTCGTCCATAATTTTCAGGGCCTGTTCGCCGCTGTCGGCCTGGAGAATCCGATATTTGCCGCGCAAGGCCAATTCCAGCCCGTCGCGTGTGTTTTTCTCGTCCTCAACAATCAGGACAACCGGTTTCATCGTCATGGCGCTGACTCCTGCTCATGCGGGGTTGAAACTTGGCGCGACTTGCGCGGCGCTTTCAGCAAACGAATGCGCCTTTGGTCAAGCGGCAGATAAACGGCAAAGGTTGTGCCTGTATTCGGCTGGCTGTGCACTTCAATTTTGCCGCCGTGATCCTGGACGATCCGCTGCACAATCATCAATCCCAACCCGCTGCCTTCCGCCTTGGTGGAATGAAATGGCTCAAAGAGACGGCTGAAATCGGCGGCGGCCATGCCGTGGCCGGTGTCTTTGAAAGCAATTGCCAGATAACGGTCATCCGCAGAAATGGTGATGGTCAAAATGCCGCCGCGCGTCATGGCCTGCAAGGCGTTCTTGATGATATTGAAAAAGGCCTGCTTGATCTGATTGCGGTCAATCGAAAGACGGGGCACCGGTTCCGGGCAGCGCACTTCCGTCAGAATATCGCGGTTCCGGATTTCGTTTTTCATGAAATTCAGCGTTTCCTGAAGAGTCTCTTCAACGCAGGCAATCTGTAATTTGGGCGGACTGGGCCGGATGGCCCGCAGAAACTGGGTTATGATCATGTTCAGGCGTTCGACTTCCTGGCCGGCAATGCCGACCAGATCGCGGCATTTTTTGGCCGCAGTTTTGTTCAGGCCGCGCAGTTCCCGTTCGAGGAGCTGCAAATGGATGTGAATGGAATTAAGCGGATTGCCGATTTCATGCGCCACGCCGGCCGCCAGCGCTATGAGCGTATGCAGGCGTTCGGATGTCATGGCGCGCATGGTGCGTTCCCGTTCATGTGTAACATCGCGCAGAATTACAACCGCCCCCTTCTGGCTTGAATCCGCAAGGGCGATCGGCATGACGTACATGTTGAGCAGTTTGGGTTCCGGATACTTGATTTCCAATTCGCGGTTGATTAGCTCGGACCAGGCGTTGACATCTAATTTTAAAATCTTGTTCCATTCGATTTCCTTCAAAATGCGGCTGATCGGCTGTTTTTCCACGGTGTCTGTCGCGAATCCCAGGAGATGGGCGGCGGCGTGATTGGCGTAATCAATCAGACCTTCGGCGTCAAGCACAATGACGCCTTCATGCAGCGCATTAAAGACGGTTTCGAGCAAACCCTTTTCGCGCGTCAGGCGCAGAAACTGGATTTGCAAACTTGCAGGATCAAGTTTGTCGAAACGTTCAATAAGCTTGTCTAAAAAACCTGATTTCATGGCTCTCGGCAATTCCAGCGCCTGGTACGATTGTTTTGATAAGCAGCAGTATAAAAGAACCGCCCCAGCTCATCAAGCACTTAACCGCCAGGATGAAGGCAGATGCGCGAAGACGACAACGGCGCAAATGAGCCAGAATCACCACTGCCTTTTGCAAACGAAATTCGCGCTGCTATGCATGATGTCGTCGAAATTATCTATACACACATCGGAACCCAATGCCATCAGAAGCGATGGCGGGCCACTTCAGACCGCGGTAGGCTACACGGCACCCTCGGGCATCACTCATGTTGCCGCCGCCCCGCATTATACGCTGATTCCTGAATCCGTGATGAGGTCAGGATGCCGCAGCTGCAAGGCGTGAAGCATGTCGCTGTAGTGACTACTGCAAATGCTTCGCAACGCAGCAGATGTGGTGTCCTGACCTCACCCGCAGGGTGGTCTTGGTTGCGAAATTATGCTGCACTATTTTGATGGTATGGAACAAGATTCATAAGCAAGTCAATCATCAAGTTTTACGATATTTAATCAAAATTCCATCACGGATTCAGGTGATTGCCTGTGTCAGGTCCGTAGGGATTGGTGACTGCCGCAGTGGTGTAGGTCTGTTCTGAAAACCGGTCCCAGCAAATCTCCCAGGCATTGCCGGCCATGTCGTATAATCCTTCAATCAAATTGCCGCCCAAATTGATGAAAATTAATGGCCTAATTGGGCCGGTTACCATTGCAAAATGGCGGGAATATAACCGGATCCGGATTGCCAGACGCAGTATGCGCGCAATCCGATATCATATACGGCCGGATCGGTTTTGCCGTCATTGTCGTAATCAGCAGGCCGGGACAGCAATGTGGCGCCTGCGATGGAATTGAAGATGGCCGGCGTATAGTTCTGTCCCGATAACGCGATCAGCCATAAGCCTGTGAGTGGTTGAAAAATCGCCGGATCGGCCTTGCCGTCCCCATCATAATCCCCGGGTGCCGGCTGAACTCCGGAGGTGGAAAGCGCCAGACTGAATTGTGCCGGCGTATAACTCTGAGAGGAAAGCAACACACTCAAGATGCCGCCTGGCGCGTGATATACGGCCGGATCGGTCAAGCCGTCGCCGTCATAATCCGCGCTGGCATTGGCGCATTCCGCCCCGCCCATCGGAACGGTAAAGGGGGTATAACCGGAACCGGAAAACCAGACTCCCATTTGACCCGTGGCCGATGAGTATAACGCCGGATCGGCCTTGCTGTCGCCGTCAAAATCACCGTTCACCGGCGCGCAGCTTGCGTCGCCGATGGCCATGGCATTGAATGTGTAGGCTTGGGAGGAAAGCCGGACCAATAATTGCGCGGCGATGGGATCATACACGGCGGGGTCAGCCAGGCAGTCTCCATCGAAGTCTCCCGTCATGGGTTGCAGGTTGAAGGCGGAGGGCTGATTCATGGTTGTCGCGAGCACGGTATAATTGTTGCCGGAAAGGAACACGCCCAGTGCGCCGCTGCCGGCATCGTAAACGGCCGGATCGGCCCGCCCATCGGCGTCATAATCAGCGCCGGTTTTTTGCAGGAAATTTCTGGTTCTCTGCGCGGCATTGACCCGGAGGTTGAAATAATAAAACGAGTAATCAAAGCTATGAAAAACCCCCACACGCGCGAAGGGGCTGAATTTAGCCAAAACATTAGTGTCGGCGGTGCTGCAAATTAACACTCCATTGCTGCTGTCAACCCGGGCATCGGCATACTGCGCGGTGCGTTCAAAAACGCCATTCGAATTCGGCATGTATGATCCGCAACCCTGGTTCGTGCCGGCCGGGGTCTCGGTTCTTGTCCAGGTTAGGGGATTGATGACGATGCCTTTCAAGCCCCATAAGATGAGATTGGTGGCTGGCGACACGCCGGGCGCCTGCGTGTTATAGGATATGATGCCGCCCGTGTCGCCGGGACCTGTGGCGAATTTCAAGTGCGGATTGTCGGCCAAATACCGCGCGGTAACGGGATAACCGATCACATAAGCCGCGATCATCCGGGCCAGCACAGCCGAATTCGTTTGCATATATCGGGCCAACAGATTGTTCAACACATTTGCGCCTTGCGAATGGCCGGCCATGATGAAAGGCCGGCCTTGATTGAAATGCCGGATGTAATAGTCAAAGGCTGCCATGCCATCTGTAGTGGGGATGCCTGCCACAATGGCCGGCGCCATGGCCGTCAAATTGGCTTGGCGGTAGAACGGGGCATAGATATTGCCGATGGGTTCAAACGCAGTCGCCTGTCTGGCGAAGGCGGGCGGCGCCTGTTGCAGCATGGATTGATTGTTGATGGAGCAGACTTCCGGATTGGGATTGGTGCTCGTCCAGGCTGTCGGATAAAAATAAAAGATATCCACGGCTTTGTTGGTTGCGGCCGGTAGAGCCAGCCAATGCGCCGCCACCGCATAATCGGTTGCATTGGATGATTCGCCCGCATGGCCTTGATCAACAGGGAACATAAGCGCCGCAAGCATGCAGGTTATGTATGTCCATAAACAAATGACCGGCGTGCATGTTCTCATGTTGCCTCTTTTGTTTGAAAAATACCGCTGAAGGAAAACAGTTTGGTCACGTTGCTGCCGACCCGCTTTGGGTTGAATCATGATTGATCTTGGCATGCCCCAATCCAAGCCTTTAATAGGCATAAGTCAAGCAAATTAATGAAAATTTAGACTTGACCCCAATCCGTGCATGACCCCAATCCGTGCAGGTCTGCATTTTTAGGCTTGCAGAGGTGCCGCATGCAATGCGATACCTAGCGCTTTTACCACCTTGAGGATTGTGTCGAAACCCGGTGTTCTTTCACCAGAGAGCGCCTTATATAGGCTTTCTCTCGAAAGACCAGCTTCGCGCGCAACTTGCGTCATGCCCTTAGCGCGAGCGATGTCACCAAGCGCCTTGGCAACGAAAGCGGCATCACCGCCTGATTCTTCAATACAGGCTTGCAAATATGCTGCCATATCCTCTGGAGTTCGATGGTTCTCTGCAACATCGTATCGTGTCGTATTTGTTTTACTCATGGTTTACTCTTGCAAGCTGCGCGCAAGGCGCAATGACATGTTGATATCCTGCCGTTGACTTCGCTTATCCCCGCCCGCGAGAAGAATGATAAACGCAGAACCGTGTTTTTTATAATAGACGCGGTAGCCTGGTCCATAATCAATCCGCATTTCCGATACCCCTTCCCTGACGGGCTTGACATCTCCTGCATGTCCCATGGCCAAACGCTCAATTCTTGCCAGAACTCGAGCGCGAGCGTGTATGTCCCGCAAACCATCAATCCACTTGGAAAATACAGCTGTCTTTTTAATTTCAATCATTAGCGCAAAGTGTAGCCGCCAGGATACGCCGTGTCAAGCGCAGAGTATAGAATATTTTGGCCAACGTCGCGGCTCTGCGGCGGCTGAAAACCGACCGCTCGAACCGATTGTCAGGCTGTGCATGGTCAGGATTTTCACATCGTTGTGGCATGAAGTGCGGCCTGGAGTCTATCGTCAGCATTGTCCCAAAAACACCGTCTTGGTATCCAAACAACTGTCCGTTTTTCGCATCCCATCTGTTGCCCACATATCTGTAGTCAGCATCCCAAGAATCGAGGGTCATGTCTCGACATTCGATTCCGCTGAAAAAGTCATTGCTATGCGTTTGAAATAAATGTTCCGATTGGGTTTGGGACATGGCTTTATGAAATGGCGAAGCAGTGAGACGACAGGAATCTCGACGCAAGGTTGATCAAGAGCTAAGCGCGGCCTGTCATCGAGTGTTAGAAATATTACAAATTTAGACTTGACCCCAATCGCTTTTGACCCCAATCGCTTTGACCCCAATCGCTTTCAATCTCGATTCATTCAACGCTCCCTTGCTGCGACCATGCGCCAACCCTCAGACTCATAATGCTCTTCGCTCCCGCTTCGAGGAGAGCGGCATTGGCGGGATGGTCGAATGTGTAGAGTGACTTTTCAGCGGTGAGAATATCACGGCAGAGGGCTTCCATCTTACTGCCGGGTGCAGCGTGCGCAACAACAACGGCATCAGCCAGCTTGGACACCAACTTGTTGCGTATTGTGGCGGTCTCGGCGGTGATGTGACGCACGGGTTCCGGGAAAGGTGTCACCATAATGAGGCGGCCTTCGGCCACAGCGTTCCGGCAGTCCACAGGCTTGGACGGGATCTGACGGTACAAGCCACGGGCAAGCGCCCAGATGACGGGACTTGGTGAGCGCAGCAGGATGCGCAGGCATTCCTGTTCCATCGGGGAATGGAACCCGCTGATGACCGTAACGCCCTCATCCCGTAGCCGCTTGGCGAGGTCGTAGGTGTCGAGGATGAGTTTGCCGGGGCATTTAACGGAACAGAAGAGCGCCACTTTCGGGCGGTCAAGGATGGCCGGATCACCGACGGTGCGGAGAGATGAACCGACAAGGATTACTTGACGGTTGCGCACTTCGTCCGTCGCAGAGGATTTCCCTTCAACTTGAGCCGCGATGATGGGGAATGGGGCCGTCATGCCTTGCCCCTCTCTGTTCCGCTTCCCAACTGTCGCCGCTTCTTGGCCTCGATCTTCTTGATGCTTTCGGCGGCCGGCAGACTCTCGGGCATGGTGCCGCCGAGTTCCCTGATAGTCTTGCGCACCTTCGCGCCGACTTCAAAGTGCGTCCGGTTGGCCCGGTCCTTGCCGGTGATCTTGTCGCGGCGCAGTTTCTCCTCGGTCTGTGTGGCCCGAAACAGGTTGGCGGCCAGTTCCGTACTGCCCATGTGATCGAGAATCTGCTGGTCTTTCTTCAGCCCCTTGCGGCGGTGGATGTCTCTGGCGCCCAGCCCGCCGTACAGGCCGCGATAGCCGTGATCTTGAAAAATGGCGTAGTCTCTCGGCTCGATCACCCCCGCCTCTCTGGCGGTGCCCGCGAGCCGCACGTTGTGCATCTTCATCTCATCGCGCAATAGCAACCGACGATCCTCCTCCGTGGCCTTGTCGGACAGTTCCTGCCGGCGGGTCTGAACGGCAAAGTAGGTCTGGCCAAGGGCGACAATTTCCTTGGAAGGGTCGGCGTTCTGGACGATCAGGTAGCAGGCGTACCGGGAGAGCAGAACGGTCTTGACCGCCCGCTGACCTCCCTTGCCGATCTCGATCATTTCGGTGACGTCAACGAAATGATCCTCGATCCGCTGGCCGCTATTGAAACAGGCCAGCCGCGCCTTGCCGACGACCTGCTCGAAATTGCGGTAGTCCGTATAGCCAAGCACACCCGAGAAGTCGCGGCTCGACCAATACTCCGCGCCGACGTCATTGACCCGGCGAATCCGCTCGAACGGGGAAACCCCACCCGGAACGCTCTCGATCTCGTTGTTCATTCAGTAACTCCTTGTGAACCGTCCTCGGTCTGATAGCGGATGATCTCCGAAGAGGGTAGTGCGCTGCTCTTGGGTTCGTCTCTCATGCCTGCTTTCCCTCAGCAAGCCGCGCCCGCCCGGCTTCCGTGATTTCCAATGTGCCGTGCGGGGAATCGTCCTCCAGGAGCATTTCAAAGCCGCTCGACACGTTACTGGGGTTGTTCTCGATCATGGGCTATGCCTCCACGGCGGGTTGATTCTCAAGATATCGAATCGGAATGTCACGGCGCAGATCGGTCAGCAGGCATGCCAGCATGCCGTCGGGTGAAAGCCGGCCAATTACAGCGTTTGCTGCCAAATGCAGGGCGTATTCGTTGCACCAGGCGGCACGGTCCGCGCTGAAGCCGTCAATAGATGCCTCGAATGGTGTTATTACCAGAATTCTGCCGGCATCAAGGGCGCGCTGAATGCGCGGCGGGAAACGTGCCGGCAATCCGCGCGCCAGAATCCAGATCATAGGAATCCCATCGATCAAACAGGCGTCAAACACCGCCCGTTCCATTGGAGAGATAAATCCGCCGATCACACACGCAGGGCGTTCCGGCCATTGCGCAGGGGCGAAAGATTTTTCGCCCGCCGAAAGGGCGAAAGATTTTTCGCCCGTACGGGATGCAAGAAATGCGGTCAGGGGAAGGTCCAGCAAGGCGAGATTGCCCTTAAAGAAATGCGGCTCGCCATAGCGCAAGGAATTCCAATGTGCGGGGTTGTCCCTGATATATTGCCGAATGTTTTCCAACGCACGCGCATCCCTTATGATGATGTCGTAATAATTGCGTTGCCACGGGGCATCGCCACCCAGGGATTTCGTCAAGCCGATTTTGAAGCCGCGCACAATCGAACCGAGCGTCCGGGATGTGCCGTGCGGACGTCCGGCAGGGGCGAAAAATCTTTCGCCCCTACCACCGCCCACACCATCGCCGGACATCACGATGATCCCATGCACATGATCCGGCATGATGACCCATTCATCCAAGGCGACCTGCGGAAAATGCGCGGGTATCTGCCGCCAGCAGGCCGACGCCGCGCGACCCACATCGTTCAAGGCCATGCGCCCATTGACCACCGTGCCAAATAATGGACGGTGGTTGGCGACGCACAGCGTCACGAAATATGCTCCGCCCGCCGCATAATCATGCCCACGCAGCCGGATCGAGCGCCGGTGGTGTATTGTCGGATCATATCCTGGACGGCGGGGCTTGCTGGTCACTGGATTGCAGAGAGCCATGTTCACTCCTCTTCTTCCGC
>CAZMFH010000037.1:0-15914 GCA_964565485.1 uncultured Verrucomicrobiota bacterium
CAAATCAACATAGCCGAACATGCGACACCTATGGGAATTTTTCAAAAAACCGCCGTCAACAATCTGCCTTTGACAACCAATGAACGGCACGCGCGCAGACGCCGCATCCTGATGACAAGCACAGGCGTTGCCGCAATTGTGATTCTGGCCGGATTCATCATCCAGGTCAATTACCGCGTGCCGGCCAGCGGTTTTGTAACCACAGAACATTACGCTGAAGTGCGCGCTCCGGTAGTCGGCATCGTCGAAGGCATCATGATGCAATCCGGCGCCATGGCGCACAAGGGTGAAATCCTTGTGCAACTGCGCAATGCGGAAGAATCAGCCTCATTGGAGGAGGCGCGCAGCCAGGCGCAAAAAGCGGAAGCCGAATTACGCAAACGCGAATCCGAAATCACCGAACAAAAACGACGCCTGAACGAAGATATTGCCGTGGCCAATTTGCGGCTGCAAAATGCCGTCAGCCGTCTGGCGCGCACCAAGGAAGGGATGGCGCGCGGACTAGTGGCCGGCAGTGTCCTTGAAGACGACCAGCTCAAGGAACAACTGGCGCGCGCCGAACTGGAATCGCTGCTCAAGCAGGATATCAGCATCTATGAAAAAGATTTGATCGTTCTGCGCCAGGCGCTGCAAGCGCGGCGGGACATGACGGAACGGGCGCAAGCCGCCGTGGAAGCGCGCGCAATCCGCGCGCCTATTGACGGACAGGTATTGCGTTACGAATTCGTCATCGGCGAACTCGTGCGCCCGGAAACAATTCTCTATGAAATTTTTGGCGGCGAAAAACAAGTTCTCAAATTGCGCATTTCAGAACGGCATGCCATGCGTGTCGCGCCCGGCCAGCGGTATGAAGCATGGCTGGCTTCCTATCGCGGGTTGCGGCGTGTGCGTTTCCATGGTCTCATTGAACATATGCGCAATGTTATTCAATCCGATGGTCAGACCAATTACCGAGTGGCCTTTTGCAGTTTTGACGCGCGCGGACACATCGTCCCGCCCGGAACAACCGCCGAAGCCATGATCAACTGCGGCAAAACCTGCCTTTGGTTTTTCTTGCTGGGGCTTGAATGAATCTGGATTGCGCATTTAACCTGACCAGCGCAGTTTTCATCGGCAAGGCGCAAAAAAAATGAAGATTGAAGCGCTCAAAAAGCAATTGATCGTCGCCGGACAGCCTGACACAAAGCGTTTTCATACGCTTATGGCGCGCAGGGTGAAAACCATTTTAATGGTTTCAACCCAATATGAGGCTTTCAGCCTGGCCTGGGACGGCAGTCTCACCGAGGATATCTACGGCACCTATTCGCTCTTGCACCTCCAAAATGTGCCACAAATCACAACCGTTCTTTCCGCGCGCGAGGCACTCGATAAATTGCGCCATGAAAAATACGATCTCGTCCTTGTTTCCTCAAATCTATCCGACATGCCCATCGCCGAATTCGGGCAAGCCGTCAAGGCGACCCTGCCGGGGTTGCCGGTGGCGGTGCTTTTTTTCGCCCTGGCCGGCCTGCCCGCAGCGGCGCACAACACGGCTTTTGCGGGAGTTGATTTCGTCTTCTCCTGGCAGGGCAGCGCCAAGGTGCTGCTTTCAATCATCAAACTTGTCGAAGACCACCTCAATATTGACCGCGACATTCAAATTGTGCGCATTGGCGTCATCATGGTGATTGAAGATTCCGTCAAGCAATACTCGTTTTTTCTGCCGCATCTCTACGCCATTCTGATGAAACACGCTTTCTCGCGCGTCCCATTCGGCATTGATGAAAACGAACGCCAGTTACGCACAAGAACAAGGCCAAAAATCATCTTGGCGCGCACCTTCAAGGAAGCGGAAGAAATGATTGCGCGTTACAAGCCCTTCCTGCACGGAGTGATTTCCGATCTCCAGATCGCGGGTGAGGAAGAACCGCATTCGCAACGCGCAGGAACCGCCTTCCTCCGCCGCCTTTTACAGACCATACCCGGCCTGCCCGTGCTGCTGATGTCCGCCGACGAAACCGCGCCAAAACTGGCCCGCGCCCTTGGCATCCGTTTTGCCGACAAACAATCTCCGCGCTTTGTCCGGCAACTGGAGGATTTTTGCCTGGAACACCTCGGTTTTGGCGACTTTGTTTTCCGTGATCAAAACGGACAGGAAATCAGCCGTGTGCACAATCTGCGCGAATTTGAAAACGCCTTAAAAACCGTTCCGGACGAGACGATCGAGTTTCACAGCCGCCGCAATCAATTTTCACACTGGCTCCTGGCGCAAGGCGAATCACGCCTGGCCGAATTGATTCGTCCGCTCCAGATTGCGGATCTCGGATCAAGCGCCGAAATGCGCAGATGCCTGCGGGAAATGGTGGCGCTGATCCGCCGCGAAAAACATCGCGGCACAATCGCCGACTTCCGCGCCGATGATTTCGAGCCTGACTACGGCTTTTTAATGACCGGCCGCGGCAGTCTGGGCGGCAAAGCGCGCGGGCTGGCCTTCATGTTTCAACTTATGAACCATCCGGCGGCGGAACGGCGCAAGGATGGCATTGAGATCATGATCCCGCCGACACTTGTGATCACCACCGACGCCTTCGACAGTTTTATGGCAGCCAACGACCTCTACGCTTTTGCCATGGAATGCCGTGATGATACAATCCTGCGCGAACGTTTCCTGCAGGCGCAACTGCCCGAAAAGCTAACCGAACAACTGCGCGCTTATATCGGACAAGTGCGCGCACCACTTGCCGTGCGATCATCAAGCCATATGGAGGACTCATCCGAACAGCCGTTTGCCGGACTCTATCACACCTGCATGATCCCCAACCAGGACCCGGATGACACAGTGCGTCTCCATCAACTCGTCCAATCGGTCAAGCTCGTTTATGCTTCCGTTTACACCGCTTCGATCAAATCATATTTCAAAACCCTGAAATTGAACATGGAAGAGGAAAAGATGGCCGTGATCATCCAAAAAGCGGTCGGACGCCAATACGGCAATCTTTTCTATCCGGCAATTTCAGGTGTTGCCCAATCCTTCAATTTCTATCCTTTTGCCCGGATGGAGCCGGAAGACGGAGTTGCCTGCGTGGCGCTGGGCTTCGGCAAAACCGTCGTGGAAGGCGGGGAAGCATTGCGCTTCTGCCCGCGCTATCCCACCGTCTTGCCGCAGGCTTCCGCCATTGCCGATCTTTTGCAGGTATCCCAGAAACAATTTTATGCCATGGACCTCGCGGGACAAGCGCCTCAATTTGCCTTTGGTCGCGGCGCCGACCTGAAAACCTTCGGGCTGGAACGCGCCGAACAAGACCAAACGCTCCATGCGGTCGGCAGTGTTATTTCGGATGTTGACGATACGCTCGTTGACGATCTCTATGCGCCGGGACGCCGGGTGGTTACCTTCGCCCCGATCCTAAAGCACCGCTCCTTTCCGCTCAGCGAACTGCTCCAATATCTGCTGCAAATCGGCAAAGCAAGCATCGGTTCCGATGTGGAAATAGAATTTGCCTTGAACATGGATTTTTTGCCGGACACCAAACCGGAATTTTACCTGCTCCAGATGCGTCCGATGGTCAACGCGCGCGAAAGAACGCTTACCGCCCCGCGCGCCTTCCACATTGATCGGGCAATCTGCGCCTGCAAAAAAATCATGGGCAACGGTCTGATTGAAAACATACGCGACGTTATTTACTGCCATCCTTCCAAATTTGATTTTGCGCGCTCGCGTCAGGCGGCGGAAACAATCGGACGCCTGAATCAATCTCTGCTTGACGCCGGAAGGCGTTATATTCTGATTGGACCGGGACGCTGGGGCACACGCATGCCATCGCTCGGCATACCGGTCAACTGGCAGCAGGTGGCCGGAGCGGTTGTGATTGTGGAGACCGAAGCACAAGGCAAACGCATTGACCTTTCGCAAGGCTCGCATTTTTTCCACAATCTGGCGGCAACCGGCATCGGTTATTTTTCAATTCTGGAAAGCGACGCCGAAAATTTCGTGCGCTGGGAAGCGCTCGACGCCATGCAAACCGTTTATGACGATCAGATCGTGCGACATGCGCGCGCAGACGAGCCGATTTTTGTTCAGATGGATGCCCTGCGCCATTGCGGCATTATCGCCATGGAGCCAAAAACCGCATGAACGCATTTCCGGCACAGACCAACTCCGGCACACGGCGTCTCCGTGTGCGCCTGGCTCAAATCAAAGTCGAGCCGGGACAGCCGGCAACCAATACGGCAATCATCCTGGAAGCAGTCCAAAGCGCCCGAACGGCAGGCATTGATTTGATCGTTTTTCCGGAAATGGCCATCCCCGGCTATCTAATCGGCGATTGCTGGGAAAGGGACGCTTTTCTGCGCGATTGCGCAGCATGTGGAGAACGGCTGCGCGAGGCTGCACGCGACATTATCGTTGTTTTCGGCAACGTCGGATTGGATTGGCAACGGCGTAATGAAGACGGGCGCACCCGCAAATACAACGCGCTATTCATCGCCGCCAACGGCAAGTTTGCCGCCCCGCCCAACAGTCCCTACAATTTTGTCGTCAAAACGCTTTTGCCCAACTATCGTGAATTCGAAGACAGCCGCCATTTCTATGACCTGCGCCGGCTGGCCGCAGAGGAAGGACGCACACTGGAGCAACTGCTGACGCCTGTTCAGGTGGCCTCCTTGTCGCTCGGCTGCATTTTGTGCGAGGACGCCTGGGACATGGATTATAACGTTTCGCCGCTCGCCCTGCTTGCGCGGCATAACCCCGACATCATCATCAATGCCAGTTGTTCACCATTTACCCTGCATAAAAATCTTAAACGCCAGCGTGTTTTTGCCGAACACGCCCGGCGTTTAAAAAAGCCGATCCTTTACGTCAATAACGTCGGCATACAAAACAACGGCAAAACCATTTTTGTTTTTGACGGCGATTCACGCGTGTATGACGCGCGCGGCCATTCGCTGATGCTGCCTAACAGATTTGAACCCGGCATGCTTGACTGCGCCATGGAGCTTGATCAACCCGTTTTCGCCGCGCCGGCCAAACAACATCCGGACGGCACAGCCGAAATTTGCCAGGCGTTGCTGGCCGGCGCAAGCCAATTCATGCAACAATGCGGAATTGAACGTGTTGTTGTCGGTATTTCCGGCGGAATTGATTCCGCCGTGGCCGCCGCGCTCTACCGCTGCATCCTGCCGCCCGCCAATCTGTTGCTGGTCAACATGCCCAGCCGTTTCAATTCGCCGACCACCATCAATCTGGCCCGCAACCTGGCGCGCAATTTGGGATGCTACTACACGGAATTGCCGATTCAGGAAAGCGTCAATCATACCGTTGCGCAATTGGACAAGCTCTCCGTCTCCAGTCCTGATCAAAAATTGCGCACCATGCTTGCGCTTGACGAAAACATGCGCGAAAACGTGCAATCACGCGACCGCGCAGCGCGTCTGCTGGCCGCGCTGGCCTCCGCCTTTCAAGGCGTCTTCAGTTGCAACGCCAACAAGGCCGAAGCCACCGTCGGCTATACCACGCTTTACGGCGATCTCTGTGGGTTCATGGCCATTCTGGGAGACTTGTGGAAATCCGAAGTCTATGCGCTGGGACGCCATCTCAACGAAGAAGTCTTTCGGCGCGAAACCATTCCGGAAGGTTCCTTTACCGTTACACCATCCGCAGAACTTTCGCCGCTTCAGAACGTTGACCAGGGACTGGGCGACCCACTCAATTATCCCTACCATGAAAAACTATTTGCCGCATGGGTGGAAGCATGGCGGCGCCTGAGTCCGGAAGAGATTCTCGAAGCATGGCTGGCCGGCAAGCTGGAAGAGCAATTGGGTTATAACGACGGCAAGCTGACCGCATTATTCGGCACTCCGGCTCAATTCATCGCCGATCTGGAACGCTGGTGGAAGCTTTATTGCGGCTTGGGCACGGCCAAACGCATTCAAGCCCCGCCGGTTCTGGCAATCAAAAAGCGTGCTTTCGGCTTCGATCACCGCGAAGCGCAAATGCAACCATGGTTCAGCCAACGCTATCAGGAACTTAAAGCGCAAATCTTAGCCCGGCTTACACCAATTCCCGCCGGACAATTTCCGCCAGCGCATTTGCAATCCGATCGGTTGCCACCGCATCCATCGCCTCAACCATAACGCGGCAAATGGCCTGTGTGCCGGAATAACGCACCAAAACACGTCCTTGCCCATGCAATTCGCGCTCCGCCTCGCGAATCGCCTGCTGCAAAACGCCGATCTCCTCAAGCGGCGGCTTGCGCGAAACATCAATATTCAAAAGCCGTTGCGGGGCAAGCTGCATGATTGCCGCAAGCTCTGAAAGCGGCTGGCCGGACATTTTCAAAATGGCAAGCAACTGCAGGGCGGAAATTATTCCATCTCCCGTGGTATGATGGTTGCGGAAAATGATATGCCCCGATTCCTCGCCGCCCAACAAAGCGTCGCGATCACGCATCAGCTTGAGCACATAGCGGTCGCCTACATCCGCCGCCTCGGTCTTGATCCCCAGCCGCCGCAGCGCCTCATGAAAGCCAAAATTGCTCATCGGCGTACTGATAACCAGATTATTGCGCAAGAGCCCGGCCTGCTTCATGGCGTTGGCGCAGATAACCAGGACATGGTCGCCGGTTAATTTTGCGCCGGTTTGATCAATCGCCACAAGCCGATCGCCATCGCCGTCAAAAGCAAGGCCGGCATCAGCGCCGGACTCAAGCACTTTGTCCTGCAACTGCCGGGGATACAAGGCGCCACAGCCGTCGTTAATGTTCATGCCGTCGGGAGCGTCATGCAATGTGATAATTTCAGCGCCCAGTTCGGAAAATATAACCGGCGCAACCTTGTATGTCGCGCCGTTGGCGCAATCAAGCACCAGTTTCAAACCATTCAGCGTCAGGTTATCCGGAAACGTATTTTTGCAAAAAACGATATAACGCCCACGGGCATCGTCAATCCGCGCCGCTTTGCCGATTTCCGAAGCAGTCGGCCGGATATCCTTGATGCGCTCGGTGGTAACAAGCTGTTCAATTTCGCTTTCAACCTGGTCGGGAATTTTGAACCCATCACGTGAAAAAATTTTAATGCCGTTATCCTGATAAGGATTGTGCGATGCGGAAATCACTATCCCGGCATCGGCGCGCATGTTATGGGTAATAAAAGCAATGCCGGGCGTCGGCATGGGTCCCACGAGAAGCACATCCACACCCATTGAACATATACCGGCAGTCAGCGCATTTTCGATCATATAACCGCTGACCCGCGTATCCTTGCCGATCACAATACGATGGCGATCTCTATGCCGCTTGCAAACATGCGCCACCGCACGCCCGATCAGAAGCGCCGTCTCGGCCGTCATCGGTTCAATATTTGCCACTCCGCGCACACCATCCGTTCCAAACAATTTTGCCATTTTAATTAGTCCCCTTCCAAACAAACCCGCCATACCAGGGCGGTTTCCACGCTCGTCCTCATCCGTCATGCGCCATGCTCAACTTTCGATTTGCGGCCAAAGCGCCGCCGCTGAATCAACGATTGATTGCAGCCAGGCAGTCCCGTCCGCACGCGCTTGCGCGCTTAATGCGCGAACAGCATCAGTGTAATTGCGCTGACTGTCCGCCCCGAGTGCGCTCAAAACGCGATCACGCTTTTCGATCGCGCCCTCAAACTGCGGCAAACCGCTGAGCGCCGCGCGCATAGCCGGCCAACACGCCACAAAAAGCTTTTGCTGGCGATAGCATTCCCCTTCCATTTCCTGTCCGGCGGCAGCGGCCAAGGCAAGGGAACGCGGCATTTTTTCCGCCAATTCCCCCAAACGCTTGATCCGTTCGGCCAAAATTGCGTCGAGACATTCAAGCGCACCATGCCGGCATGCCGATTGAAATGGATCGCCTTCCATGAAAATCCGGCGCGCATGCAGATGCCAGGCGCGCAGCGCGCAAATGTTGCCGATATAGACCAGGTTATTCAGCACAATTCGCCGGATTACGCGATAAGCGCCCTGCTGATAAGACAGGCAACGCGCCTGCGCTTTGCTTGCCGGCGAAGGAGCAACATACAGACCGGCGCACAAAATATCCTTGCGCAGGACAGTTCCGGCCGGCGTTACTGCGCCAAAAACGACACGCGACGGACCGACAAGCCCCCCCTGCCCACCCAGAAAAACAGGCGCCTGATCCAGCATCACACCGCGCGGCACATCGCCGCTCAGGGGAGCAGTGGCCTTATCCTGATGGGGGGTATAATTAAAATGAATATAGGAAGAACCGACTTCGCTGTGATCTTTCCGGCTGGTACCGCCGGCCATCAGGCAATCGCAAAAATTAATCAGACTGCCCAGCACAACGAACGGGAGCAACACCGTTTGTTTTAAGCCGACAGCATGGGCGCAGGAAGCCTCCTCCTCAAGCAAAACGCCCGCGCGCACATGCGCGCAATTGCCCATGGATGCATGATCAAAAAAAACAGCCTTCTCAAAAGTGCCGCCGGCCAAAACGACGTTCCGCCCCAACCGGCAAGACTTTAATGTTACCGGCGCCTCGCCACCGATGACACTACCGCCGCCAATCGAGGTGTCGGCGCCGAGAATACGGCAACCGGGGTGCACAACAACACCCGCCGCAATCCGTTCCGGAGCGATATCCGGATCAACATACACCGATCCAGCATGCGGCATTTGCACGCCACGTTCGAGGAGTTTTTTGATCACGCCGTTATTCTCCATGCGCCTCCATTGCCCGAACGGCAACTTGCCGGCGCCGCAAAAGGCAAAGCACAGCGCCAAGACAGACCGCCAACCCAATCCATTGCAAGATCATGAGGCGTCGTGATGGCGCATAACGCAAAACAACATCATGCAGCCCGACATTCCCGATCATGACCCCTTGAAAAAGATAATCCACCCGCATAACCGGCGCCGGCGCACCGTTGATCCAGGCGCGCCAATCAGGATCATATTTCTCCGAAATCCGCAGACAGGCAGGGCGGTCATTGGAAACCTTTAACTTCATATATCCCGGGCGATATTCAACAACCCGGGCCGACCCGGTCATCCCTGACGTCTCCGGCGTCGGCAGATCGGCGCCAAATTCCGGCGCAATCAAGAGCGTCTCAAACAATGGAAAATCCGGCGAGCCGAGCAAATCGAGCGCTTCCGCATCAGCCGCCAGACGCCAGCCGGCCAGCAACGCGCAACGCGGCGCCGCCCGCTTGAGGCGCATAATTACATGCTGTCCGGGTTCTTCCCTGGTCGCCGGCACAACATCAAAGTACATTCCGTTGGGCGCCATATTATAGGCAAAAACAAGCTCAAAATCCTCGCGCGATGCCGGATCATTGTGGATTTGTGTCCAAAACTGCGCCGGCGCCAAAACATAACCGACCGACGAAAGCTGCCAGTAACGCAGAATGTTCCGTCCGACACGTTCCTGAAAGAGCTTGTATTCCACGGGCATACGTGGCATCTGGGTTACATTCATGACGCGGATATGGTGATAAGGAAAGAGGTAAGTCAACCAGAAATTATAAACCCCATCCTGCGACAACAAAGCCACCCGTCTTTCCGGATCGGATTTCAAAATACGAATCACCTCATTTTCACGGACAGCCTCCAGCGACATGGTTTTGATATAATGCCGGGACAGCCAAAGCGCATCCAAAGCCACCAGCAGAACAAAGCCCCAGGCCAGGCCGCGCGCAAAGCGATGCGCCGGCCAACGCCCCAATAACCAAAAGAAAACACCGGCAAGCAAGGTCATCAAAGCGGCATGCCATAATGCCGCAGTTTTATTGCCGACAATCACGGAGGCATATTGCCCCCACCCCTCGGCGCTTATGCGCGCCACGTCCTGTGGCCAGGCCGCCGACTGCATCAGCGCCATGAAGGCCAGCAATCCGGCCAGCGCCAAAACTGCGCCGACAAAACCACCATGCCGGCTTCGCGAGGCACAAGCAACCGTTTGAACATTCTTGTTTTTTTGCACTAAAACCACGCCCCTCTATTTGATTTCAAAAACCCGGCGATAGACCATGGGTTTGTTTTTGTCAGGCCACAGCACGGTCGGACGCAATCCTATTGCAAGCGACTGCATATTCACAAAGGCATTCGGCTCCATCAAAATGTAAGGCTCTTCCGGAGGACCCTTGACCCCCGTCCCGCCGACTGCCGCCCATTGACTGTCATCATAATCCAGTTGATGCCATGCGCCGGACGGATCCGCCTTATGGCGCCATTCCGTCGTTGTTCCAATCACACCCTGATGCGTACGCAGGGCAACCTGCACCCAGTCCGGATAGGGTTGGTGCCGCGCCTGCAAGGCAATGACATGCCTGCCCGGAGTCAATTCGAGCGGCACAACTTCCATTTTATCCGGACGCGCGGATTGCACACATTCCTTGCCGTCAACAAAACAACGCGCCGGCATGTTGCAGTATAACCCCAGCAAGGCGCGGTTTGTGTTTTCGTGGAACCAGAGCAACTGCCTGGCCTGGGCGCACACAAGCGCATTGGTGGATAGATCGGCAAGCTCCTGATATAAAGGCACGGCCGCCGTCAAACCATCCAGCTCTTCCGTATAAGCTGCCGCGCGCAAACGCAACATTTCCAAATGCGGACTGGCAGGGAAACGCTCGATGTAATTTGCAACGGCATCGCGCGCGCCGGCATAATCGCCAAAACGCTCGTAATTGCATAATTCCATCATGATCGTTGCTTCAACAAACTGATCCTCGGGCGGCAAACGCTCTTCCGGCGTCAAAAGCTCCGAATGCGCCGGACCGGGCGCGGCCAGATAATAATAGGCCATGCTCTCAATCCAACCACGGCTGACATGATCCGGACCGCGTTCAAAAATTATCCGAAACGCATTTTGGAAACAAACCGGATCAGGCAAATGCATACGATATTGAACGGTGCGAAAAAACGACTTGAACGGCAAACCATGGAGCGGACGGGTCATGACATTCTGATAATACCATCCGCCATTAAAATAGTCCTCCAATCCCGTTCCACGCCAGAACGGTTCGCTCTGTCCATCGCGCCACATCAACTCATCGCCTTCCAGGATCCAGAAATTTTTATCAAGCGTTGTTACGCTCATGATCAATCCGGCATAGCGCCCGCGTCCTGCCGTTGCCAAAACCTCATGAGGCCGACCAATATCATGCGGCGTGGAGCGCCGCCAGGCAGCATGCAAATAGCCCAATTGTCCATCCATATCAGGCATGGCCTCAACCGCGCAAGCGACATCCAACTGCAACGGAAAGCCCCCCTGGTTTTCGAACAAAACATCGGCAGAAACCATAAAAGGCATGGGCAGACGCGCAATCAATGAATCGCCCTCCGCCCCCAGAAAAAGCGAGCGAAACGGCGTTCGGCGCCAAACACAACCGCAAAAATCGCCTAACGGCGCGGCAACACTGTCCGTTACGCTGCCATTCCAACGTATGCGCACAATCACATCGCGCAAAAGCCGGTCGCGCTGAGACGGCGCAGCCAGATCGGCATAATGCGGAGTAACGCGCATTTCCCGAATCATGGCCGGACCTTTGATGCGCGGCAGCCCGGAGGTCGCGCCCGGCTCAAGCTTGAGCGTAACCGCATTGGAGGCGCCCCCCAGATCAGCCAAAGCACGCGCAGGCTCACTCCAAGATGTGCGCACAAGCTGTAGCGCCGCCTCCGCTCCGGCAGCTTCTCGATAAGTAAAAGAAGAAAGCCCTGTGCTTTTGGAAAGCGGGTTATAATTGATTTGATAAAACAAACGCGGCCATCCGCCCGGCTGCCAAGCCCCCGCCTTGACCATGACAATCACACGGCGCGCATAAGGCAAAGGAACATAATTATAATAACAATAATTTTCGTAAGCCGCCAAAGGCGGCAAAAAAGGAGCTGTGCCGCCACAAAACTCGCCGATGGAACAATCTATGCGCGGCGTTTTTTCGTTATCAAAATAAAGGCGCACAGCATGACTCGGCTCTCCGCCGGTAAACCAAAAACGGGAGATATAGCCCGGCCCCTGCAAGTCGGCCAAAACCCACCATCCGTCAGCAGTTTGTCGTAAATAACGGTTATAGTCGTCATTGCCGCCCGTCGGATCAAAGGAAGAACATAATTCCGTCGCAGGCAAATCAAGCCGCGCGATTGCCGTCAAATCCGCCAATCGCTCAACAAGCTCAACAAAGGTAACCTGCATATCCGGCTGGACACGCCTGACACAGGCGCTGCCGAACACAAACGCCAGGCAAAAGACGCCCAACAAACGCAAACAAACACACATATTCATGTTCTTGTTAAGAAACACCCTCCCGCAGCGGACAGGCGTCTGAGATATTTTTTCCGGATAATACGATTCAAACATCAACCGAATAATATCCATTCCGCAGGTGAAAGCAAGACAAGAAACGACGGAAAAACTTTTTTCAAAAGAGGCGCAGGCCGTTGCATGATCAGGCAAGTCAGTCCGGAATAACCCGCCTTCGGCCTGCATTTGGAGCCGCCAGGCTTATTTTACGGCAGCAATTCAATGCGTTCCGGGACGAGCACCGGCAGGCTCTGGGAGTTAATCCAGTATTGGCGTCCGCCGATACGCAAGTTGCGATTAAGCAGTGAATTTAACTGGGTACGGTTGCCTTTGACATGGCAGAGCGTAACCGGATCATTGCGGTCATCATAAACAACCAGGCGAAAATCACCCGGCGTCCGGAAAAGGAACCGGCGTGGACGCAAGACGCCCTGCAGTTCCCGCCATTGCCCCTGCGGCATATTTTGAGCCAGATCCAAGCCAGGCGGCGTTTTATAAACAACGGATCGTTCCGGCTCCTTGGCGCGGGGCGCCTCCTGCAGCTGCTCAGGTGCCGCAACAGCAACCGGAAGCGGAGCAGATGTGGCCGGGGGCGTGATAATTTGCTCCGTAATGCCGCCGGCAACCGGCAAAGCCACCTCGTCAACAACCGCCGGCGCCGGATCAACTTTCGCGGACACCGGCTGGCGCTTCTCGGGCGGCGGCACAACATTTACCAAAGCGCGCGAAATCCAGAGCGAACAATTTGTGCTCGGCACGATTTTAAGCCAATCCGCATGCGCGCCGATCTTCATCAAACGCTCGCCATTTAAAACCTGCCCGACAATACTAAAATTGATTCCCGGTCCGGCGCGAACATTCACCGGCTGCGCGGAATTGACCAGGCCGTCTCGGACATAATCGCCCAAGACCCAGCAAAAGACATTGCTGGGCGGAACAACTTCAACCCATTCCGAGTTCATGCTCTTCACAACAAGCAGATCATTTTCAAGCGCCTGACCGACCACCTCCGAAGTTACCAGCGCCTTGGCGCGCAGATTGGAATTGTTTTTCAGGACACGCACCATCTGTGTCGCCGGCTCGTCCGCGCCGATCGCCGCAACACAAAACACCATGGCAAGGGCAAGTGTCAGCAATGTTGTCGCACGCATTGTTTTCCCTCCTTTGGAGCATTTAAATTCACCACAGCGCAGCTACGCAAACGCTTGACTTCCATTTCATCCAAAAAGCGCCATTGACCGGAACGCAAAGCGCCAAGCGTCAGAGAAGCGAGCGCCGTGCGCTTAAGACGCCGGACAGCAATTCCGACCGCTTCCAGCATACGGCGAATATGCCGGTTCCGTCCCTCATTGAGGCGGATACGATAACACCACTGCCCGCGCACCGCCTCGACAGGCTGGATCTCAAGCGCGCGCAGCAATTCACCGCGCGAAAAAACGCCCTGCCGCAGTTGTCGAATCACAGGCGGCGCAATCGCCTGCTCCGTCCAAACACAATAGATCTTTTCGATTCCGTGCCGCGGATGGGTCAGCGCAAAAGCCAGATCGCCGTCATTGGTGATTAAAAGCAAACCTTCGCTGTTTCGATCCAGTCGCCCAATGGTATAGACCCTCTCCCGAAAAGCCGGCAACAAGGTGAAAACCGTCCGGCGTCCGGACGGATCATCCGAAGTGCAAAGAACATCACGCGGCTTGTTCAAAAGCAAAACTATTTTCGGTTGACATGCAAGCGGACGATTGTCAAGCAAAACCTCATCCACCGCCGGATTGACACACACGCCTTGCGCGGCAACAATACGACCGTTCACGGAAACACGCCCAGCGGCAATAATCTCCTCGCAGGCACGGCGCGAGCCGACCCCGCAGGCCGCCATATATTTCTGCAAACGCTGATCAAACCGGCGGTTTTGTTTTGGGGAGTCCAAGCCCACGGTTCCCCTCGCTCCATTTGCCGCGCGCGCGCAAAACATCAATACGCTCAAAGCGCTTCAACACATTGCGTTTCGTCGTTATTTTATTGGCAGACTTCAAACTGGCATGCTGAGTCACAAGACACCCCTCTTTTCATTCAGAATCAACCAAGGCCAAAACCGCAAGCAATATACAAAACCATTCCGGCCAGGTCAACCACGGTCAATTCCTTTTTTTTATTTGCCGAGCAAACGGTCAAGAATATACATTTCCAACCCTTCATAATCGCGTTCGGCCACAAAACGTTTCAACCTGGCTTCGCCGATTGAACGCGAAATATCCAAAAGCCGCATAAAAAGAGCGCGGCTGTTGGCCAGATGCTTGGTGGCGACAGCATCCTTTTGCGTCCGCACCGCCTTGACATCCAACCCCACAAATTCACCGTGTTTCCCATAATCATAAGCGTCCAGCATCCGCACCTGATTGAAAGCGCGGCGCAGATCAACAGCGCCAAAGGTGCGGTCCTGATCAAACTTCAAACCGTTTTGATCGTTCAGATGCACCGTCCAAAGCTTGTCAAAAGCAAGCGCAAAGCCCATTTCATCGGAAGGATCCAATCCGGCCAAAATGGCATGTGCGCTTTCAATATTAACCCCCACCCGCGCCGGATCGCAACTGGCAAACGCCAAAGCAACCGCATGACCGGTGGTGGGAATATAGGTATGATCAACAGGCTCATTGGGCTTGGGTTCGATCGCGATGCGAATAGCACGGTCATATTCGAGCATACAGTTAAGCGCCTCTTTAATGCGTTCAACCGCCACGCGGCTATCCTTGGCCTCACGCAAATATGTGCCCTCACGCGCCAGCCAAAGCACAATCAAGTCGGTTCCAAGCGCGCGCGCTATGTCTATGCAACGCAGACTGCGCTCAATCGCATAGGCGCGGCATTTGGCGTCATTGGCGGTATAGGCGCCATCAATCGTACGCGGATCCTCCCATAAACGTGGCGCGACAAACTCCGCTTTCAAACCATGCCCGACAAGCTGGCGCCGCAAAACCGAAGCTTTGCGAACCATTTGCCCCGCAGTCAGGCGGCCCATATCCGGAACAGCATCGTCGTCATGAAACTGCACGCCATCAAAGCCCAGTTTTTTATACAATGCCAGTTTGCGATTAAAAGCCAAACTCTTGCGCACGGCCGGACCAAAAGGATCCGCGCCTTCATGAATATTCCAAGGACCAAAAGAAAAACGGAAAACACCCGCCATGGCCGCACTCCTTTCCTCGCTTGATTCGAAAACATTCCACACCAGACCGCTTGAAAAAGGCAATCTGAAAGGCATCATAACAGCTCGCCGTCTTTCGTCAAGAAAACACCGCCCATATTTTACTGGACACCCGTCCCCGCCTTTGACATGATGATTTTGATTACAAAAGCGCTCGAAGCGGCAAAACATGCGTTAGTTGCGCTTTGGCAGGATGCGTTTCGGCGCGCGTCTGTTTTTCGAACCAATCAACAAAACATGGCCCAAAAGAAAGGATACAAAATGGAAGCCAAAATTCGCGCCCAACTGGAAAAATTACGCGGCATGCTGCAAGCTGACGGCGGAGATCTGGAAGTCGTCAGCATCAACCAGAATCAGGTTGCATTACGGCTCAAAGGCGCCTGCGGCGGATGTCCGCACGCGGCAATCACTTTAAAACAGGGAATTGAACGCACACTCCGCGACGAAATTGA
>CAZMFH010000038.1:0-15880 GCA_964565485.1 uncultured Verrucomicrobiota bacterium
TATTTACACGCACGGCGGGATGTTGCCGGCGCATGCCTATCCGGAGTTGAAAAAATATGTCCATCTCAAAGGACATTACGGGACGGCCTGGCAAAACCAACAGAAGGAGTTTGATGGTTTGCCAGGTGTCGTGCTTTATACCACAAACTGCATCATGCCGCCCAAACCGACCTATGCCGGCAATCTCTATACGACCTCTGAAGTGGGGTGGCCGGGTGTGACGCATATTGTGGCTGATGCTGCGGGGCAGAAGGATTTTACGGCGATGATTGCTCATGCCATCAAGTTGGGTGGTTGGACCGCGTCGGCTAAAGGTGTGTCTTTGCTGACCGGCTTCGGTCATAATGCCGTTATGTCTGTGGCCGACAAGGTGATTGCGGCCTTCAAATCCGGCGCAGTTCGGCATATTTTTCTCGTCGGCGGTTGTGATGGCGCCCGGCTTGGCCGCGATTATTACACGGAATTTGTGGAAAAAGCGCCCCGTGACACCTTGATTTTGACGCTGGCCTGCGGTAAATATCGTTTCAATCATTTGCAATCAAAATTGGGCGATATCGGAGGGATTCCGCGTTTGTTGGATATGGGGCAGTGTAATGATGCCTATTCGGCCATCCAGGTGGCTGTTGCGCTTGCCAAGGTTTTGGGATGCGGTGTGAACGATTTGCCGCTTTCACTGATTCTTTCCTGGTATGAACAAAAAGCGGTTTGCATCTTGTTGACACTGCTTGCGCTTGGGATTCGGAACATCCGTTTGGGTCCGACTTTGCCGGCGTTTGTTTCTCCGGCTGTTTTGCAAGTCCTGGTGGAAAAATTCGGGTTGCTGCCGATCAAGACGGCGGAAGAAGATCTGAAGGCGATTCTGGGTTGAATGTGCCCTGAATCCGCAATGGGATTTAAACCATCGGCGAAAAAACTTGCCAATTTGGCGGCTTGGTGTAGCTTGTTGGCAAATGCAACCGGGACTTTATCTTGTCGGTACGCCGATTGGCAATCTGGCGGACATGACTGCACGGGCGGTGGATACTTTGCGCGCCGCGCATTATATTTTTGCAGAAGATACGCGGCACACGCGTATTCTGCTGAATGCGCATCAAATTCAGTCCGCCATGGGCAGTTGCCATCAGTTTAACGAAGCCTCGCGCACGGATGATGTGTTGCGGCGTGTGTGTGCCGGCCAGGTTGTTGCGCTTGTTACCAATGCGGGGATGCCCTGTGTTTCCGATCCCGGTGCGCGTCTTGTGGCGGCTTGCCGTGCCGCCGGTCTTTTTGTTACTGTGATTCCCGGCGCTTCTGCAGTAACGGCGGCGGTGGCATTATGCGGGTTTACGGTGGGCGGTTTTGTCTTTGAAGGTTTTTTGCCGCGCAAGCCGGGCGCGCGCCGAAAAAGGCTTGCTTTGCTCGGAAAACAAGCGTTGGCGGCCGTATTCTTTGAATCGCCTTTCCGTTGTCTGCGCCTTTTGGCGGAATTGAACGAGCTTTGGCCGGAACGCGCCTTGTTTTTGGGACGTGAATTGACCAAGCTTAATGAAGAGTGCCTGACTGGCACAGTGGCGGAGATTTACGCCGGTATGGCGCGCCGCCATACCGGTCAGGCACAACGGAGCGCGCGGGGCGAAATGGTTTTCGTTCTGGCGCCGGCTCCAAAGGAATTGCTGCGCGCCGCGCAGCGTGAGGAGTTGCAGGCGGAATGAGCGAACAATTTGCAGGCAATGTCTTTGAAGCTGCGCGCCAGGGGCGAACCTCCTGGTTGCGCGTTCATGGCCCGGCGACCCTGGCCGTTGCCGCCATATTAAAGCAATTCGGTATGGCCGCAATTTCCGGAGGTTGCGAGCGGATGATTATGGATGTTGCCGATTGCTCAACCATGGACAGCACCATCATGGGGGTTTTGGCCGGTTTGGCGGCGCGGATGGCGCGGCAAGGCGGCGTTTTATTGATTGTCAATGTGCCTGACAATATTTTTAGCGCCTTCAGCACGCTCGGTTTGGATCGTCTCATTCAATGTCGTCGGGCCGGTGTGACTCCGGATGAGGCTTGGTCGGATCTCGTTGTGCCGTTGCAGAATTTGAAGTCGCCGGAAAAATTATCGGATAATCCTGGCGCTGCGCGGGATTTGATGCTGGAGGCGCACACGGAACTGGCCGGTCTTTCCGCCGACAATCAACTGCGTTTCAAGGATGTTTTGACTTTTTTACGGGAGGATCTGGCCGGAAAGCAATGATGGAATTCGTCTCTATATCTTGTTTTTGCGTGTTTTTGTTTGTGATCGGGCTCGTGCTGGCTTCTTTGAACTGGCGGCGGATGCGCCGGCAACGGGATGCCTTGATTCAGGAAAAGGATGTCATTTTCCGTTTCATTCACGATATCAGCGAGGCCTTTGCCGGGTCGGTTGAGCCACAGGTTGATTTTCTGCTGCAACGCGTATTGTTGTATGCGCAGCAGACAGCGAAAGCGCGCGGTGGCGCCATTTATTTTTGCGAGCCGGATGGGGAAACTTTGCGCGCGCGCGCGGTGTCTGGTTTGTTTCCGCCGCTTGGCGAAACAGCCGTTTCCGCTGTTCCTCCGGAAGGCGATGGCTTTATGCAGAGGATTGAGACGCTTGTTCGCAATCAGACGATTGTGATTGGCGCTGGTTTGGTCGGTCAGGTGGCAAAGGATGGGTATGCGCTCCTGATCGAGGATGCCGAACGCGATCAGCGTGTACCGCGTTTTGCAAGCGGTTTTTTGCAAATACAGTCCATCTTGCTGGCGCCGATGCGTTTCCAATCCGGAGTTCTGGGGGTGCTGGCGCTGGTTAATCGCATTGACGGCGCTTTTTTTAATCAGGCTGATCTGAATTTGCTGCAGGCTTTGGCGGATCACGCTTCGATAACCATTTATTATGCCAAGTTCCATGAGGAATTGGAAAAAAAACGTGTGCTTGATTCAGACCTGCGCGTGGCGCGCCGTATTCAAAAGGCCATGTTGCCGACGCGTATCCCGCTTGTGCCCGGCCTGGATATGGCGGCTTTCAGCGAGCCGGCCCGTGAAATTGGCGGTGATTATTACGATTTTGTGAGGATAGATCAGGATCACATCGGTTTGGCCATTGCCGATGTCTCCGGCAAGGGAGTAAGCGGCGCCATTCTGATGTCGGTTTGCCGCAGCGTTTTCCGCGCGCATGCCGAGGATTGCCTCAGTCCGGCCCGGATTTTGAAACGCATTAACGAAATCGTTTCCGGTGATATCCACGAGGATATGTTTATCAGTATGCTTTATGCGATTCTCGACACACGTTCTTTTGAAATGACGCTGGCGCGCGCCGGCCATCCCCGTCCGCTTTTGGTGTCGGGCGGTGGCTCGGTAACGACGATTGATTCGGACGGCTTGGCCATCGGTTTGGTGGAAAGCGATTTGTTTGATCTGCAAATCCGTGAAACAACTGTGATCTTGAAACCGGACGATTTTTTTATTATGTTTACCGACGGCGTATTTGAGGCCATGAATGCCGGACGGCAGGAGTGGGGCTTGTCTCGTTTGCAGGACAGCCTGGCGCATGGCGCCGTCAACGCGGAAGAAATGTTGAAGCAGGTGCGGTGTGCCGTTCTGGATTTTTCAGGGGATGCGGCGCAATATGACGACATGACTTTTGTTGTTGTGCACCGTCTAAACACGATTAAAGGGGTGGAATGAACAAGGCCAAGGATAAACATTCGACACATGATCAATCGGCGAAGCACGATCACGAACCGACCCAGCCGAGGGTGGATGGAGACGCTGCGCTGGCCGTGCCGCCGGCCGAGCCCGGCGCTGCCGATACTCGGCCCGGATCTGGTAATGCAACAGGTTTGCAGCCGAAATTGGAAGAGGAGCTTGCCTGTTTGCAGGACAAAATTCTCCGGCTGCAGGCGGATTATGACAACTTCCGCAAGCGTGTCTTGCGCGAAAAAAGCGAAATTCAGGATAATGCCAACCGCGAGCTTGTTGCCGAATTATTGCCGATTCTTGATCATTTGCATTTGGGGCTCCAGGCGGCTGAGGCACATGCGGCCGATCAGGCCTTTCGGGATGGGCTGCGGTTGATTCAGGAACAGTTGACGGCTGTGCTTTCCCGGTTCGGCTTGTTGCCGGTTGATCTTGAAAACAAGGCTTTTGATCCGAATCTGGCGGAGGCGCTCAATATGCTGCCTTCGGCAACTGTGCCGGAGGGGACGGTGCTGACCCAGGTCCGTCGCGGCTATTTGCTCAAGAACCGGTTGCTGCGTCCGGCTCAGGTGATTGTTTCAAGTGGCGCCACCGATGCGGTCCCGACTGGCGGGACGGAAGCGCCGGCGGCGCCGATTTTGTGATTCAGATCCGCTGTTTGTTTGCAGGTTAAATCCGTGCTGAGATGTGCCGGCCTGCGCTAAATATGGCAGACATGCGGCAGAAAAGGTGTCGTGATGTTTGTATGCTCACGGAGGTAAAGGGTAAGAGAGGGGAAAGTTGTGGCTAACAAGCGTGATTATTATGAAGTTTTGAATGTTTCAAAAAGCGCAAGCGAAGAGGATATCAAAAAGGCTTATCGCAAGCTTGCGCTTCAGTATCATCCCGACCGCAATGCCGGCAACAAAGTGGCTGAGGAAAAGTTCAAAGAGCTTTCCGAAGCGTATGAGGTGCTTAGCGATCAGCAGAAGCGCCGTCAATATGATCAATTCGGACATGCCGGCATGAAATCTTCCTTTGGCCCGGGCGGCTTTGATTTTGCGCGTGATTTTACACATGGCGCCGATCTGCACGATATTTTCGGCGATCTCTTCGGCGGCGGCGATATTTTTCAGGAATTTTTCGGGCGTGGCGCCGGTCGTCAGCGCGGTGATTCCAATCGGCCGGCACGCGGCGCCGATCTGCGTTTTGATCTGGAAATAGATTTTGAATCTTCTATTTTCGGCGCAGAACAGGAAATCACGCTGCCGATTTCGGAAGAGTGCGGCGAATGCCATGGATCGGGAGCGGAACCAGGTTACAATAAGGAGACCTGCCGGCATTGCAACGGACGTGGTGTGGTCGGAACATCAAGCGGATTTTTCCATATCCAAAAGGATTGTCCGGTTTGCGGCGGGCGGGGCCAGATTATTGCGCGGCCTTGCCGGATCTGTCGCGGCGCCGGAGTGGTTAAAAGCCGCAAACGCTTGACGCTCAAAATCCCGCCTGGTGTTGAGACCGGTTCACGGTTGCGTCTGCAGGGCAAGGGTGAGGGGGGTGTCCGCGGCGCTCCTTCCGGCGATTTATATGTGGTGCTGCATGTGCAGCCGCATCATCTCTTTCAACGGCAGGGCGAAGATTTGTTTTGTGAGATGCCTGTTCCCTTGGAAACGGCGCTTTTGGGCGGCGAAGTTGCCGTGCCGACCTTGGATGGTTGGGCGAATGTGCGCTTGGCGCCCGGAACGGAAAGCGGCAAAGTCTTTCGTTTGCGCGGCAAGGGCGCGCATGCGGTGGGCAGTTCCTTGCGCGGCGACTTGCATGTGCGTGTGAATATCGAGATGCCGCGCAATCTTTCCGGCGCTCAGAAGCGCAAATTTAAGGAGGCGCTTGCGGATTGCACACCGGATCAATATCCCGAGCGCATGCAGTTCAGCAAATATGCCGACATGTTTTTTGAACACCGCAACAAGACGGGGCAAGCTTAACGGGGCGTCTGATGCGTTGCTTTGTTGATGAGTCTCAATGGGATTTGCCGGAAATTGCGCTTGCTCCGGAAGAATCGCATCATCTTCTGAAGGTTTTACGGGCGCGCCCCGGATGCCGTCTTGGACTCTTTTCCGGTTGTGGCCATTCCGCAGAAGCGGAATTGATCGCCGTTCGACATGGACGCGCGCTCGTACGTGTTTTTCCGCAAACCAGGTGTGTGCTTCCTGCGCCTGCGATTTCCTATACCCTGGTGCAGGCGTTGCCGAAACACACGCTCATGGACTGGATTGTTCAAAAATCAGTTGAACTTGGCGTTGCCGCGCTTGTGCCGCTTTTGACCGAACGGGTCGTTGCCCGGCTTGTGCCCACAGAGGCTGAACGGCGTGTTGCGCGTTGGCGTAAAATAGCGCGCGAAGCTGCGCGGCAATGCGGCGTGTTTTGGGAACCGCAGATTGCTTCGTTGCAGACGGTGGATGCCTTGCCGCCGCTGATCAGGAAGATGGATGTTTGCTTTTTGGGCTCATTGCGCGCCGATGCTTTGCCGTTTCGCCGCGCCGCCGGCGCAGTGCGGGCTCAGGCGCCGCGCAAGCTGGGTTTTATTATTGGGCCGGAAGGTGATTTGGCTGATGCCGAATACGATGCTTGTATTGCCGCCGGCGCGCGCGCGGTCAGCTTCGGCGCGCGTGTTTTGCGGGTCGAGACGGCGGCGCTTTATGCCATGAGCCTTTTGGATTATGAGTTTGCCCAACCATGTCTGCCTGAAACCATGCCTGAATCCGCGCGGACATTTATGAGCTAATTTCAAAATTCACGTTTTGAAAGCGTTCAGATCATAAAAAATTCCGGCTCTGCCCGGTGAAGCAAATCATGATGCATTTTCTCTCCCTGACGCAGCCCTGTGGGTGTGCTTGTATTGCGCTTGATTTTTGCGGGCGATGGCGTATATTCACGCTGCGTTTATTCCCTATGAAAAAATATTTTTGTTTTTTGGGGTTGGTCCTGGCTGCTGGCATGTCAATGATGGTTTTTGCCGATCAGCCGGAATTCCGCGGGTTTGCTTCCGTTCAATCTATAGCCGCCGGACTGGCTGAACAGGAGTTTGTCCCGGATGAGCCGCTGCCGCGTAATCTGGTCGGCCTTGATTATGATGACTTGCGCCGCATTCGTTTTGCTCCGCGCGCGGCTGTTTGGCGGATGGAACGTCTGCCGTTTCAGCTTCAGTTTTTTCATCCCGGCGGTATTCAGAAAGATCGTGTTAAAGTTATTCTGACGGAAGGCGATCTTTTGACGCCGGTTGAGTTTTCCCGCGATATGTTTGAATATCAGGGTGTTAACATTCGCGGGAGGATTGCTGATGATGTCGGCTTTTCCGGTTTTCGTGTGCACTATCCGCTCAATAAGCCGGATTATCTTGATGAGCTGATTGTTTTTCAAGGCGCCAGTTATTTCCGGGCTTTGCCGCAAAAATGCGTTTATGGGATATCAGCGCGGGCGCTTGGTCTGCAAATCGCCGAAGGGCAATTCGAGGAGTTCCCTCGTTTCCGCCGCTTTTGGATCGAAAAACCGGGCCGTGATGCGGCGGCTGTCCGGATTTGGGGTTTGCTTGAAAGCGCAAGCGTAGTCGGCGCTTATGAGTTTTTGATCCGCCCGGGGGTGAGTACGGTTATTGATGTGCGCGCGGCCTTGTTCTTTCGGGAAAATGTGCGCGTGCTGGGATTGGCTCCCTTGACAAGCATGTTCTGGTTCGGCGAAAACTCCTTCGATAAGTTCGGCGATTTTCGGCCTGAAGTGCATGATTCCGATGGCGCCATGATTCATGCCGGCGGCGATGAATGGCTCTGGCGTCCGTTGGTCAACGATACCAATTGTTTCCGCTGGTCGTCTTTTGCCGTCAGCAATGGCGCCGCTTTCGGGCTGTTCCAGCGCGACCGCAAGTTTGCCAGCTATGAAGATCTGGAAGCTCATTATCACGAGCGGCCGTCCGTCTGGGTGGAACCATCCACGAACGCATGCTGGCAAGCCGGGGAAATCCGGCTGGTTGAATTGCCGACGACCACGGAGTATGGCGATAATGTCAATCTTTTTTTTGTGCCGCGTTCGCCGGCTTATGCGGGCAGCCGCTTGGATTATGCCTATCGAATGCATTGGGTTGCCGAACAAGCCGATTGGCCGCCTTTGGGGCGTGCCCTTGCAACGCGCCTGGCCAGAATTACATATAATCAAAAGGCGGTTCGTTTTCTGGTTGATTTCTCGAAACCGGCGGACAGGCCGGATTTTGATCCCGCCAACATTGAGGTTGATCTTGCGGTTGATCGTGGGAGGATTCTTGGTTCTTTTTTTCAGCCGAACGATTATGTCAATGCCTGGCGGGTTGTCTTTGATGTGGAATCTGAAGCCATAGGGGAGCCGGTCGAAATACGTTGTGTTTTGCGTGCCGAACATGCTCCTTTGACGGAAACATGGGTGTATCAATGGATAGCGCGCAACAATTAGCTCCCGATTGGGGTTCGCCGGGCGCTTGGGACCGCGCGTATGAGAAAGTGGAAGATTATCTGCGCGCACACCGGATGGATGGGCATCTCCAGCGCGCCCGTCTGATTGAGCGTGTGCTTCTCGCAGTGGCGGCGCGTTATACGCGCCAGGATCATCCCGGGGATGATGCCATTGAGGCGCTGGCGGTCGGGGAATGCCGCGCCATGCTGAACGCCTGGTTTGCCGGTTTGAGCCGGGAACTTCCGGCATCGGCGCCCTCTATGGATGGCGTTGATGCGCGCATTGCGGTTATGCTTGCCGATGCGCCGGCGCGCTGGCCGGACGCCTTTCTGGTGTCCGGTGCGCTTCCGTCCGAAATGCGCCGGCAATTGCAGTCGCTCTCCATCAAGGCCGGACCGGAACTGGAGGTTAGCCACATGGTTCCGCGTGCCATGGATATTGGTTTTTTATCGGAATTTGCCGGCAATACGATGGCTTCCTTTGCGCGTGTGCCGGCGTTCAATGTGATTATAGGGTGGGGAATCTATGTCGCGATTCTGGCATTACTGTTCTATTTTACGAGATGAAGCCTGATCAGCATAATCAAAATCCCTGCTTGCTGCCGGCGAATTTTGGCTGGCGGCGCGCGTTTTTTTTCTCGCTGGTGCTGGCGCTTGCTTCCGGCGCTGTCTGGGTTATGGCCGATATTCTCTGGCGTGGCGGCATGACTGTGCTCGAATGGGCGTTGCTCATTTTGTTTGCGCCGCTGTTTGCCTTCGTGGCGTTTGGCTTTGTGCAGGCGCTTTGCGGGTTTGTGATGCTGCTGAAAGGCGATTGTTTGTTGATCAACCGCTTGACCGGCGCCGCTGCGCATCCTGCCCCGACCACGGTAACGGCCCTGGTTTTTCCGATTTGCAATGAAGATGTCGGCGCGGTTTATGCGACTGTGCGCGGAATGTATCTTGACCTGAAACAGCGCGGTCTGATAGGCGCATTTGATTTCTTTATTCTAAGCGATTCCGGCGATTCTGATATATGGATTGAAGAGGAAATTGCCTGGGTGGAATTGTGCAAGCAATTGCAGGCTTTTGGCAAGATATTCTACCGGAAACGCCAGCTTTCGTTAAATAAAAAAAGCGGCAATATCAGTGATTTTTGCCGGCGCTGGGGCAGTCGCTATCGTTACATGATAATTCTTGACGCCGACAGCGTGATGGATTCCGACACTTGCTTGCGTCTGACGGCGATGATGGATGCCAATCCTAATGCCGGCATCATTCAAACCGTGCCGCAGCTTGTCGGCGGCACAACATTTTTTGCGCGTTTGCTGCAGTTCTCGGCGGCGCTCTATGGTCCGGTTTTTCAGGCGGGAATGAACTTCTGGCAAATGGGCGAAGGTAATTATTGGGGGCACAATGCCATTATTCGGTTGAAACCATTCATGGAACACTGTGCTTTGCCGAGTATTCCCGGCGCGCGGACGCGTTTCATGAGCCATGATTACGTTGAGGCGGCCTTGATGCGCAAGGCCGGGTATGCGGTGTGGCTGGCGCCCGATTTGTCCGGCAGTTATGAGGGGGTGCCGCCGACGCTGGGCGATTACGCGCAACGCGATCGGCGGTGGTGCCGCGGCAATCTGCAACACCGCTGGCTCTTGTTTGCGCCATTGCATTGGATTAACAAGCTGCACCTTTTGCTCGGAATCATGTCGTATGTTTCTTCGTTTTGCTGGTTTGTTTTTCTGGTGTTGGGAACAATTCATGCCTATCATGAGTTTTGCAACGAAACGAAGCGCAGTTTTGATTATGATGTCGGCATTGTTTCTTTCCTCGATATTGGCGGGATCCGGCTGGCATTGATTCTTTTTTGCGCCACGTTGTTTGTTTTGTTGGCGCCCAAAATGCTTGGGTGGATTTTGGTTGTTTCCAATCGTGAGGAGCGGCGCCGCTTTGGAGGTGTGTTGCGTCTGACCGGTGGCGTTCTCCTGGAACAATTGGTTTCCATGTTGTTGGCGCCGGTGCATATGTTGAGCAGCACCCAGGCGCTGATTGAGGCATGGTTTGGCTATGCCGTCGCCTGGTCCGGACAGCGCCGACAACAGAGTGAGCGGGGTGTCTGGCGCGCGGCCTTTGTGGCGCATGCCAGTCATACTGTTGTCGGCCTGGCTTGGGCGGTGATCGCCTTTACGGTGCGCCCCTGCTTTTTTGCCTGGATGGCGCCGATTTGGGGCGGGTTGATCCTGAGTATTCCGCTGGCTGTGATGCTTGCCGGAGTGCGTCCCGGTTTGGGGCTGAAAAGGCTCGGTTTGCTTGGAACGCCATCTGAAAACTTTCCGCCCCCGCTGATGAAGCATCTTTGGCAAAAGCGTACTGCGCATCGCAAACAAGAGCTTGCGCTTGATTTCCCGCGCCGGGATGGTCGTTTGATGCAGGTTGTGCTGGATCCATATATCAATGCCATGCATATCGGTCTTGTGCGCCGCGGACGCATCCATGCGCGAACAGGCGAATATTTTGAACGTTTGCAGCTTCGTTTGTTGCGGGATGGCCCTTCCATGCTGACGCTGCGCGAAAAAAAGGCGCTTTTGCTGCATGTGCCTTCGTTGTCCGCCTTGCATAACAATCTTTGGTTGACGCCCTACGACAAACTTTCACCTTGGTGGCGCCTGGCCATGCGCCGTTATAACGACGGCAATTGGGCGTCTTGCGTTGGGGGTGGTCCGTTCTGCGGATGAGGTCAGGATCCGACTTTCAGGTTTTTTTTTCTTGAATAGAGCTGTGGTTACATTATGCTCCAATGTCGTTGATTGCGTGGCAATATTAATATTTTAGTTGGCGGAGCAATGGGCGGCAGTGCCTTTGTTTTATTTTGGGAGTGTTATGAAACGGGTTTTATCTGGAATTCAGCCTTCGGGCAAACTGCATTTGGGCAATTATTTCGGCATGATGAAGCCTGCTTTGGAGTTGCAGGAAACTGCCGATGCGTTCTTGTTTATTGCCGATTATCATGCCTTGACCTCTTTGCAGGACCGCGAAGCATTGTCCGCGAGTGTGCGTGATGTGGCGCTCGATTTTCTGGCCTGCGGATTGGATCCTGAGCGGACGACTTTTTACCGGCAGAGCGATGTGCCGGAAG
This sequence comes from uncultured Verrucomicrobiota bacterium, assembly GCA_964565485.1. Classification (GTDB taxonomy): domain Bacteria; phylum Verrucomicrobiota; class Kiritimatiellia; order JAAZAB01; family JAAZAB01; genus CAZMFH01. Next base: position 11,257 of record CAZMFH010000038.1, read on the forward strand.
TGCATGAGCTGGCCTGGTTGCTTTCTAATGTAACACCGATGGGTTTGCTGGAGCGTTGCCATTCCTACAAGGACAAGGTTGCCAGGGGGATTGCCGCCAATCATGGGCTTTTTGCCTATCCGGTCTTGATGGCTGCCGACATTCTGGCGGTGCAGTCTGATCTGGTGCCGGTTGGGCAGGATCAAAAACAGCATGTTGAGGTAACGCGCGATATCGCCACCAAGTTTAATCAGCGTTTTGGTGAAGTCTTTCGCATTCCCGAGGCGCTGATCCGCGAGTCTGTGGCCGTTGTGCCCGGTGTGGATGGCCAGAAGATGTCAAAATCTTACAACAATACGATCGAACTTTTTGCCTCTCAAGCGGAAACGCGCAAAGCGGTTATGCGCATTGTAACCGACAGCAAAACTGTCGCCGAACCGAAAGATCCGGATGCCTGCAATGTCTTTGCGCTCTACAAGCTTTTTGCCGGAGAATCGGAAAGCGCAGAAATGGCGCGGCGTTATCGGGCGGGCGGTCTTGGCTACGGTGAAGTTAAGAAGGAGCTTTTTGAGAAATTGTGGAATTGCCTGGCGCCATTCCGCGCGCGGCGGGCGGAACTGCAAGCCGAGCCGGATTTGGTTGGGCGCATTCTGAAGCGTGGCGCCGAACGGGCCCGGGCGGAAATCAGCAAGACCTTGGCGGCGGCGCGGCGCAATGTCGGGTTGGGGGCATGATGCGGCAATGGACTGGGGTAATCAAAGAGGATTGAAAATTTAGCTATGCCTGTACAAGAAGATTACAAGGTCAAGCTGGAAGTTTTTGAGGGGCCGCTTGATCTCTTGCTCTATCTCATCAAAAAGGATGAGGTGGATATTTATGATATCCCGATTGAGCTGATTACGCGCCAGTATATGGAATATCTCGGACTGATGCGCATGTTGGATCTTGATATTGCCGGAGATTTTCTGGTGATGGCGGCCACGCTGATGATGATTAAGAGCCGGATGCTTCTGCCAGTGGAAGAGCGTCCGGAACTGGAGGCTGAGGAAGAAGATCCGCGTTGGGAGCTTGTGCGGCAGCTGGTTGAGTATAAAAAGTTTAAAGATGCTGCGGCCGATTTGCAAAACATGGAGGCAATGCAGGGCAACATGTTTTTACGCTGTGCAGAGGAAGCCGCTGTTGTCGTGGAGCCGGAAACCGGATTGGGTGATGTGACGATCTTTGATCTGATTGCGGCGTTTAATGAGGCGCTTAAGCGCGTAGCCGTCAATGAAATCGGTGAAATTCTATCCGAAAATTATACGGTGGCCGATGGAATTGAGACGATTTTGCGCCGGATTCGTGATGAAAAAGAAGTTGTCTTTGGCAGTTTGTTTCGTGAGGTCAGTTCGCGCCATGAGATTGTCTGCACTTTTCTGGCGCTGCTGGAGCTTATTCGGTTGCGGCAGGCGGTTGCGCGGCAAAATGATGTTTTTGGCGCGATTGTAATTGTGCGCGTGGAGACATGAGCGGTTTTGCGCGCTCGGCGCGTTTTGTGCCGGCCAAACGCTGTGCCTTGTGCGGAAGACCGGATGCGTTTGCGATATTGGCGGTTTTTGCCTGGTAATTTGGAATGTGAGGATATAAATGAGTGAAGGTATGCAGGACCCGGAATTGAAACAGGTTTTGGGCGCTTTGTTGTTTGCATCGAAAAAACCCCTGACTGTGGCGGAAATACGCGCTGCGCTCAGGGAGACCGCGCAAAACGGCGAGCCGGCAACACAGGCTTTTGGCGATGTTGCGCCCGCCGATCTGCAAACGGCGTTGGACGCGCTTTGCGCCGAAATTGCCGCCGCTCGCCTGGGATTGGTGCTGGTGGAAGTGGCTGGAGCATATCGTTTTCAGTCGGATGCCATTGCCGGGCCGTGGGTGCGGCAGTTGCTTAAAATTGACAAGCCGCAGCGTCTTTCCCGTCCGGCTTTGGAGACTTTGGCGATTATTGCTTACCGGCAGCCGATCAGTCGCGCTGAAATTGAGGCGGTGCGCGGCGTCGGGGTGGACGCCATGATCCGGCATCTCCTGGAGTTGCAGTTAATCCGCATGGCCGGGCGCAGCGATCTGCCGGGGCGTCCCATGCTGTATGGGACGACGCAGTTCTTTCTTGAGCATTTTGGTTTGAGCAGCGTCAAAAATTTGCCGGGTGTCGAACAGTTGTCGCGGCGCGACAGGGAGCGCGCCCGGTCTTCGCATACGGAATGCGAGCCGGATAATGGTTCTGGGAAGGAAGCGCCAAGCGCGCCGGCGGAAAGTGAATTGGCGCTGGATGACGGAGGCAGGCATGATCCGGAAACTGAATAAATTGAGAGATGGCATTGATGATCTTGACCAGAGAATTGTCGCGTTGTTAAACCAGCGCGCGCGGATTGCCTTGGAAATTGGCTCTTTAAAAAACAAAAACGCCGGTGAGCCTTATGTGCCGGCGCGTGAACAAGCTGTTTTAAGGCGTATCGGCAAACTGGGTGGCGGTCCGTTGAATGCCGTGGCATTGCGCGCGATTTATCGCGAAATCATGTCCGCATCGCTGGTGTTGGAGGGACGTGTGCGAGTGGCGTATCTCGGTCCGCCAGCTACATTCACGCATCAGGCCGCCCGCTTGCGTTTCGGGAGCCAGGTTGATTATGCGCCTTGCGAAACGATCAGCGATATTTTTGAAAGTGTGCAAAAGGGACAATCCAATTATGGCGTTGTGCCGATCGAAAATTCAACCGAAGGCGCGGTAACACCCACCTTGGATGAGTTGATGCGGACATCGCTCAAAATCTGCGCTGAGATTTATCTGCCGGTTGCCCATCATTTGATGGCGCGCGGCGCGCGCGGCGCCATTCGCCGGATTGTTACGCATCCGCAGGTCTTCGGGCAGTGCCGTAACTGGTTGCGCGCCAATATGTGCGGAGTTGAACATATTCCGGCGGGCAGCACGGCGCGCGCCGCCGAACTGGCCGCCGCTGATCGTCATACCGCTGCCATTGCCGGCGCTTTGGCCGCCGAGTTATATGGATTGAAAGTTCTTTCTTCCGATATCCAGGATCTGAGCGGCAATGCGACCAGATTTCTGGTTATTGCCAGGTCTTTCGGGCCGCCCTCCGGAGACGACAAGACTTCCCTGATTTTTGCGATCAAGCACAAGGTTGGCGCGCTTTATCACGCCTTGCAATCTTTCCGGAAATATAAGCTCAATATGACAAGGATTGAGTCGCGGCCCAATAAACAGAAAGCCTGGGAATATCTCTTTTTTGTGGATATTGAGGGACATGTCGGCCGCTTGCCGGTTGCGCAGGCGTTGCGTGATTTGCGCAAGCATTGTTTGCTCATGACGGTGCTTGGTTCATATCCGCGCGCGCCGGAACAGATGACGGAGGAACAATGAAACAGATTGCGCATTCATGGGTTGCAGATTTAAAGATGTATGAGCCCGGCAAGCCGATTGAAACAGTTGCGCGCGAACTGGGCTTTGAAAGCATTGATGAAATCATCAAACTGGCTTCAAATGAAAATGCGCTTGGTCCGTCGCCGCGGGCAATGCGCGCCATGCGGCGCGCGGTCAGGCAGATGCATCGCTATCCGGACAGCAGCGCGCATCTGCTGCGCGCCGCTTTGGCCGGCAAACTGCATGTTCACCAGGATCAGCTTTTAATTGCTAATGGCGGCAACGAGGTGATCGAGTTTATCGGGCATGTGTTTCTCGGTCCGGGTGTGGATATGGTTGTCTCCGACAAGGCTTTTGCCATTTATCGCTTGATCGGCGATATGTTTCGCGCCCGCACTGTTTCCGCGCCGATGCGCGCTTATACGCATGATTTGGACGCCATGCTGGCTGCGATTACCCCGCAAACAAGGGTGGTTTTTATCGCCAATCCGAATAATCCTACCGGAACCATGGTGTCCGGGGCGGAGCTTGATCGTTTTATGGCCAAAGTTCCGGAACATGTCGTGGTTGTGCTTGATGAAGCGTATGTGGAGCTTTTGCCGGAGGCGAAACAGCCGGATACATTGCGCTATGTGCGCGAAGGACGCAAGGTTGTTATTATTCGCACATTTTCCAAAACTTACGGTTTGGCCGGATTGCGTATTGCTTATGCCGTTGCCCCAGAGGAGGGCGTGCGCTTGATGCATCGTGTTCGGCAGGCATTTAATTTTAATGCCATGGCATTGGTGGCCGCGCAGGCTGCCCTTGAGGATAAGGCTTTTTTAAACCGGACGCGCCGCATGATCAGCGCCGGCATCCGTTTCTTTGAGCGGACGCTCACGATGATGGGTATTCCTTTCGTGCCTACCGTTACTAATTTTCTGCTGGCGGAGGTGGGTGATTCCCGCCGGTGTTTTCACGAATTACAGAAAGAAAAGTTGATTGTGCGTCCGATGGATGGTTATGGCTTGCCGGATCATGTGCGGATCACTATTGGGACGCGCGCCGAAAATGAGCATTGTCTGAAAGCTCTGGCGCGGGTTTTACATAAAAAATTGCCGGACATTGCGGAGATCAAGTAATGGCGGCGCCGGCTGCAACGGGGGCGCTCTGAGGAGCTGCCGGCGCTGCCTGGCCGGCAGTTGTTTGTTCGACGCGCTGATCTGTGAATTTCATTGAGACGATGCGGGATACTTTGTC
>CAZMFH010000039.1:0-6042 GCA_964565485.1 uncultured Verrucomicrobiota bacterium
TTCCGATTTTTGGCAATATGTTTTGATTTGTAATACCGCATAAATTCTCGTTTTCTTAAAAACAAGAATAGTGATGCTCGTTAAGAGCGCGCGGCAAACTTGTCTTGAATGATTGTGTCGAGGATTGGCTGGTTTGCATCTTTCTGCGGATAGTCAAGCGTGTAATGTAGTCCACGGCTTTCGCGACGTTGACGTGCAGAACGAATGATCAGTTCGGCGACTGCGGCGATATTGCGCAGTTCGAGCAGTCCGGCAGTTACGAGATAGTCAAAATAGTATTGCCGGATTTCCTCGCGCAGATTGCTGATCCGGCGTCCAGCGCGTTCAAGTCGTTTGTTTGTCCGTACGATGCCGACATAGTCCCACATGCTTGTGCGTACTTCGTTCCAATTATGTGTGATCACAATCGCTTCGTCGCTCGGCACAGCAGAACCGGATTCCCAAGTGGGGATGGCGTAGGCTGGCGGTGTGCGATCTGCGTTTCTGAGTTTTTCGGCCATGGCATGCGCGCAGACGAGCGCTTCCAAGAGGGAATTGCTGGCCAGACGATTTGCGCCGTGCAGTCCCGTGCAGGCGGCCTCTCCGCAGGCGTATAGTCCGGGCAAGGCGGTGTGTCCGTCAACATCCGCCTCAACGCCGCCGCAAAAATAATGCGCGGCCGGCACGACGGGGATAAGGTTGCGCGCCATATCAATGCCGAACCTTTGGCAGGTCTGATAAATATTGGGAAAACGTTTTTGCAGGAAGGCGGCGCCTTTGGCGCGGATGTCGAGATAAACACAGCGTGAGCCGCTGGCTTTCATTTCCCGGTCAATGGCGCGGGCGACAATATCGCGCGGCGCCAGGGAGGCGCGCGGATCATGATGTTCCATGAACGATTCGCCGCGGTCATTGACCAGTATGGCGCCTTCGCCGCGCACGGCTTCGCTGATCAGAAAAGACTTGGCTTCCGGATGATAGAGGCAGGTGGGGTGAAACTGGATAAATTCCATGTTCTTGATCGGCAATCCGGCGCGCCAGGCAAGCGCGATGCCGTCGCCGGTGGCAATATCCGGGTTGCTGGTATAAAGATAAACCTTGCCGCCGCCGCCGGTTGCCAGGATGGTGTGCGGGGCGCGAAAGGCGGCAATAGCGCCAGTAAGCGTGTTCAGGAAATAACCGCCGACAGCGCGGTTTGTTCCGCCAGTGTTGAGCCAGCTGGTGGTGATCAGGTCAATTACCATGCAGTGTTCCATGACGGTAACTGATTGTTCCGAACGGATGCGGTTGAGCAGAATTTGCTCGACTTCCCGTCCGGTGATGTCTCCGCAATGCAAAACCCTGCGTCGCGAATGGCCGCCCTCGCGTCCCAGATCATAGCCGGCGCCGGTTTTTTCGGCGAATTTCAAGCCGAACGATTCCAGCTCGGCGATGCGCGCCGGGCCGGCGCTGATAATTTTGCGCACGACATTTTCATTGCAAAGACCGTCTCCGGCAATCAATGTGTCGCGAACATGTTCTTCGAAATTATCGTCCGAAGTCATTACGCAGGCAATGCCGCCCTGCGCATAGTTGGTGTTGCTCTCGGCGCGATCTTTCTTGGTTAGAATGCCGACGCGTCCGAACGGAGCCAGATGAATCGCGGACATCAACCCGGCGATGCCGCTGCCGATGATCACATAGTCAAAATCATATACATCCATGTTGTTCGATTCCGGCTGGTCTGCGGGCCGATCGGATTGTGTCAATCAGTCCCAACAGATATAAGATTACAGTCAGGCACAAGAAAAACAAAAATCTTCCGACCGGAAAACAGCGCAGTGGCTCATTGCCGCCGTGGTCGGCAAAATCCATGACGATTCTCAGGTTGGCAATGAGCGGGGCGAAAAGCGACCAAAGCAGCAGAAGAAGCGCGGCGGAAAACAAGGCGGCATATAATATGCCTGCCAGGAAGCGTTTTTGCGCGAACTGACCGACGCCTGGATAAACAGCGGCCGAAAGCAGGACAGCCAGCCGGGTTTCTTTGCCCCGGTTTGTGTCTCGGATCGGCGTGTTGGTTGGTCCGGCCATGGCCGTCGGTGGCGGTTGGTTGACCATAAATTGCTGCTCTGTTTTCAATTGCAATGGCCTGTTGATTCTTTCTTTTGCGGCAACAGTTTCTGAAATATTGATATTATTCTATAATTTGTATGCGGCAAGATCAAGCGGATTACTGTGGCAGGCTTGCAGGACTGCGTCATGCTCGGCGGCTCGCCCGGAGGTCTCGCCCCACCAAAGCCAAATTTGGCCATAATGACGGGGCAAAGCGTCCCGGCCAAGCCGTCTTTTTCGAACATGACCCCGCCCTGGTCAGGCTTGAAACCGCCGCATGACAATCGTGCAAGAGAAAGTATTGACTGTTTTAATCGCAAATTGTAATATTCATGATCGAAACAATCATATATAAAAGGGGGCTTGCTACGCAGGTAGTCAGTAGTCAAGAATTCAGAATGCGAAATCCGACTCCCCAGTAGTTACAAAAGGAGGCATTACTTTGCGCGCCAGGGAACGTCATAAACAAATTATGGATTTGCTTGTCGAGCGTGGCGATATGGCTGTGCTTGAATTGGTTCGGGCACTCAATGCGTCGGAGGCAACGATCAGGCGTGATTTGACGCGTTTGCAGAGCGCGGGCAAACTGATTCGCACGCCTGGCGGCGCGCGTCCGTTGGCGGAGGCATCGCTGGTTATACGGACTTTTCAGGAAAAGGCTGAGCGCATGCGTGGCGCCAAGGAACAGATTGCCAGACGGGCAGTTGAACTGGTTAAGCCGGGCATGGTGCTGGCGCTGGATAGTGGCACTACCGTCTGGCGTATGGCGGCGTTATTGAAAAACAAAGCGCCGTTGACGGTTTTAACCAATGGTTTGGCAGTGATTGAGGAGCTTGGCGCTGTGCCGGGCATCACAATTTATTGTGCCGGAGGGCGGCTTAACGCGCAGAATCTGGATTTTGTCGGAAATTGGTCAATTTGGGGCGCTTTGGCTTTGCGGGCGGATTTGGCTTTTCTGGGCGCTGACAGTTTGATTCCCGGCCAAGGCCTGTTCAGCGCGGATGAGGCCAGCGCGCAAAGCAGCGCGGCCTTGGCGGCCTGTGCCGTGCGCCGTATTGTGCTTGCGGATTCCACCAAAATTAATGCGCGCGGTTGTTATCGTGTGCTTGCCGCGCATGAAATTCATACGGTTGTTTTGGATGCTGGTGTAACAAAGGCGCTGGTGCGTCAATTGCGGCATGATGCTTGTCAATTGTTGATTGCGCCGTAATTTTTGGAGGTTTATGCGGTATGCCTAAGTGCGCTAAAACGGTGCATTGTCTCGCGGCCATAGATTTGGGCGCCAGTAACGGGCGTGTTGTGCTCGGTCGTTTTTGCGGCGGACTCCCGGAGCTTGCCGTTGTTCATCGTTTTGAACATTGCGCTTTCATGCGCCAAGGTCGCTTGCGCTGGGATTTGGCATTGATCAAAAGCGAATTGATCCGCGGTCTGAAATTGGCCGCGCAGGCGGCGGCGCCGGCGCGGCTTGAATCCGTCAGCGCCTGCAGTTGGGCGCAGGATTTTGGTTTGCTGGATCAGTCCGGGGATTTGTTGGGCGATCCGGTCTCGTATCGCGACTGCCGCACGGAGACAATTTTTGCGAAGGTAACTGCGCAGATCACGCCGGAAAAATTGGTCGGACGGGTTGGCGCAGTGGCGCACCCGATCACGGCGTTGGTGCAATTATGCGCAGTGGCCGAACAGGAGCCTGACCTGCTCCGGCGCGCCGCAACGCTGCTTTTTATAGCCGATTTGGTCAATTTTTTTCTTTCGGGCAAATGCGTTACCGATCGCACAATGGCGACAGCATCCTGTATGGTTAATATTACGGATGGTTGCTGGGATGAACCGCTTTTGCGGATGTTCGGACTGCCGACAGGTTTGCTGCCCCGTATCCTTGCGCAACCGGCCGTGCTGGGTTCCATTATTATTCCGGAGCTTGGTCCGGATTTGGCGCGAACCGCAGTGATCAACACTGCCGGACACGATACGGCTGTGGCGGTTTCCGTTGTGCCTGCGGCGGCGGATACGGCCTTTTTAAGCTCAGGCACCTGGTCCATGTTCGGTTGTTATTTTGCCCAACCGCCGATTCCGGCAGAATTGATTAAAACCGGGTGGGGGTTGATCGGTGTGCCCGCTGGGCGATGGGCGTTGATCAAGGGGATAGCGGGCTTGTGGCTGCTTCAGGAATGCTGCAAAGCATGGCGTGGATCAGGCGCAAACTTGTCTTTCGAGCGGATTATGGAGGCGGCGGAAACTTGTCTGCCGGTACGCAGCGTGATTGATCCGGCGGCGGATATTTTTAAGGCGCAGAGCGATATGCCGGCGGCGGTTGCCTCGTTTTGCAGGGCAACCGGCCAGTCTGTTCCGCTTTCCGAAGGGGAGTTGGCGCTTGCCATTTTTGCGGGATTGGCGCTGGAATATCGCTCTAAACTTGATGAGCTTGAACGCGCCACCGGCCGTTCTTTTCAGACAATCTGGATTGTGGGCGGCGGCAATCGCAATCGGCTGCTTAATCAGCTTGCGGCCGATGCCTTGGGGCGCAAGGTTGCCATCGGCGCTTCTGAGGCGACGGCGCTCGGCAATCTTTTGATCCAGGCCAAAACGCTTGGGTTTTTGTCGGGAGAGGCGCAAACGGATGCGCGTGGTGGAGAGTTGACGTCTGCAAAAATCTATTGGCCGCATTCCGGTTGGGCGGAGCAGTGGCGTTCAAAGTTTGCGGAATTTAAGCGCGCAAAGTAAATAACAATAAATAGAGTTTGGGAGGAGAAGTTATGCAGAGCAGCAAGTCTTTAAGTGTTTTACGGAAAAATTATCATGATGTTTGCAAAGCATTGCCATGGCTGGATATGGCCGTGTGGCCGGATGATCCTCCGGCATTTCCGGCTTATGCCCGCGATATAACCGGCGCGCAAGTAAAATCGCTGCGGCTTGGGCGGGATAAAGCCGGGCGTTTGGCGGAGCAGCGCGCGCTTTCCGGCGCGTTGATTGCGCGCCATGACCCGGCGTTTGGGACTTTGGCGGTTACGCTCGCAAATTTTGCGGCGGAATTGACACGGACACGCACACCGCTGGCTGTGCTGCATACCGATGTTGAGTGGCAGGAACTGGAAAATCTGGCGGAAAATTATCCGGATGTGTTTTTTATAATTGAGTCCGGAGCAGTCAAATTGCTTTATTATATTCAGTTTGTTGAAGACATTATGCTGCGCCGGGCCAATGTTGGTTTGTGTTTGTTTAATTTCTGCAACTGGCTTGGAATTGAGCGTTTGATCGGTAAAAAACTGGGTGGACGTTTGTTTTTTGGCGCGCATCAGCCGCGCTTTAATCCGCATGCTGTGATGGGGCCGATTGTCATGAGCGGGTTGGATTGGCGGCAAAAATGTGATCTGGCTGGCAATAATTTGCGTCGTTTGTTGGGGATTCCTGAAGTATATCCGGCAGCGGTTGATTTTCAGCCGCCGGCGCCTTTTGTGATTGATGCGCATACGCATAACGGCGCTTATGAGCGTTTTCCGGTTCCGGATGCTGATCCTGAATTCACCGCGCGCGATTGGCTGGCTTTTATGGATGGCGCATGTGTCGAACGGCTTTATCTTTGTCCTTTGGGAACACTCTTGCATCCTGATATTGCTCCGCTCCAAGCTGGCGGTGCGATCATGGCTGCGGCTCCGGATCGTTTCCGTTATTTTGATGTTTTTCATCCGCAGGGCGATGCCAGGCATCGGCGGCGCATCATTGAATCTTGTGCCGATCAGAATTGTATTGGCATAAAAATTCATCCTTCGACGCACAAAGTTGAGGCGGACGATGATGCTTTTGCGCCGGTTTATGAAATTGCGCAAGCTTGTCATAAACCGATTATGACCCATAGCTGGGATGTTTCGCCGACCAATCCGGTGCAGTATATGTCGCATCCCGATCGTTTCCGCAAGCATTTGACGCTTTATCCACAGACGCGCTTCGTGCTTGGGCATGCCGGAGGGCGTCCGG
>CAZMFH010000039.1:6052-15538 GCA_964565485.1 uncultured Verrucomicrobiota bacterium
GTCCGGGCAGTATGGAGGCTGTTGTTGCGTTATGCCGTGAATTTTCCGGCGTGTGTGTGGATTTGGCCGGCGATTATTATGACAACGGATTGATTGAATGTCTGGTCGCGCGGCTTGGCGCTGAACGTGTGCTTTTGGGCAGCGATGTCAACTGGATTGACGTGCGCGCCAATCTGGCGCCGGTTTTGGCCGCCGCGATTTCTGATTGCGATGTGGCTGCGATTATACGCCATAACGCTTTGCGGGTTTATGAAAACAGCGCCGGTTGATTGTTGCAAAGATATCGGAGGAAAAACAGAGATGATAAGCATTGATTTGACGAACAAGGCCGGCTGTGTTATTGGCGGTGCGCGCGGGATCGGCGCGGCCGTTGTGCGCGCGCTTGGCTCCGCCGGCGCGCATGTTGCCTGGACGCATCTGGGGCATCCGGCTGATTGCGCCGGCAGCGCCGAGTTGGCGCGGATTTTTGGTGGGATGGGGCGCAAATATATGGAACGTCCCGTTGATTGCGCTGACCCCAAGGGCACGGCCTGTTTTATTGCCGATGTGGCGGAAAAGTGGGGGCAACTGGATTATTTGGTTTATTGCGCCGGTTTGACATCGCCGGCCGCTTTTATGGAGATCGAGCCGGACGCATGGCAACGCCATCTGGACATCAATCTGAACGGCGCTTATTATGCCGCGCGCGCGGCTTTGCCGGCCATGTTGGCTCAGCGGCAGGGCGCAATTGTGCTGGTCGGCTCGGCCGCGATTGTTTCCGGCGGCGGTGGCCGCGCTGATTACATTGCCGCCAAAGCCGGGTTGGAAGGTTTGAATCGCGCGCTGACTAAGGAGTTTGCGCCGCAGGGTGTTCGCTGCAATCTTGTGCATCCATCGCTGATTGAGACGGATTTGCTCAAACAGCGTTATCCCGATCCGGCGCGTCGCGCGGAAGCTGCCGGTGGTGTGCCTTTGCGGCGTCTGGGGCAGCCGGATGATATTGCCAATGCGGTTGTTTTCCTGCTATCGGAAATGGCATCATATATTACCGGTCAATCGTTGTTTGTTGATGGCGGACGCACATTTTGCCGGTAGTTTTTGTGTGCAAGGGCAGCCATCTGTGTAAGGCCGCCCGATACGTCTAAACTCTTGACTCTGCGCGCCTGGCGCAATATGTTGTGCGCATGAGTTTCCTGCGTTTTTTGGTTGGATTGTTTTTGCTGCCCTGTGCGGCAGCGGCGACCAGGCTGGTGGTAACCGAGATTTCCGGCGCGGCTTCATTTTCCGCGCCCTTGGCGCCTTTGTTATTGATGGCAACCGGTGTGTTCGGGATGGCGTTTCTTTTTGCGATTTTGCCGGCGCCGGTGCGGCTTTATGTGCTGGCGCATGAATTGACGCATGCGCTCTGGGCGCTTTTTTTTGGCGCGCACGTCTCGCGTTTGCGCGTTTCCGGTTCTGGCGGGAGCGTGAATGTCTCGGAACGTAACTGGCTGATTGTCCTGGCGCCGTATTTCTTTCCGTTCTATACCGCCTTGATTTTGGTTGCTTATGGCGTTATCGGCGTTTTTACGGACTTGCGCCCTTATAATTCATTATGGTTTGTGCTGATCGGAATGTCGCTTGGATTCCATTGGAGTTTTACGGTTTTTGCGCTGGCGCGCGGTCAGCAGGATGTGCGCGAGTATGGGCGCTTTTTTTCCTTTGTCGTCATTTATTTGATCAATATTTTGGTTTTGGGCTTGATTCTGCTGCCTTTTTGTCCGATGTCGTTTTGGTGGTTTTTGACGCGCTTGATTGTCGAATCGCTGGAAATTTGCGGATGGGTTTTGCAGCAACTGGCGGCAGGAGCGGGCTGGATATTCGCCAATCTCAATAAAGCAGGATAATGTTTAATCTGGAAAGTTAAATGCTCCGCTTGATCGGGATTCCCCCCCCCCCACCCGGCATAGCCGGGACCGGCGCGGCTACGCAAGCATGTTAAGCGTAAAGCGCACAGAGTAAAGCAAAATGGTGCATTTTTATCTTTTCACTCAGAAATATTTGCGCCAATTAAAAAATCCTGGTTTTCCTCAAACTTGTTTGGCGCCTTTTTGGAAAGCGCTGAGATTGATTGCCAGGTATTTTTCCTTAACATGCGCCGCGATGGCGGCATGCCATTCCTTTGCTTCAAATTCAGGCAGGAATCGGCTCAATGCGCCGATAAGCGCCATATTCGCGATGCGGCTGTTGCCGAGTTCCTTCGCGATTTGGGCGCCGGGTGTCAGGCAGACTCTGGCGAATTGCGCAAGTTGGGCGGAGATATCTTTAGGATAGGTTTCGCCGCCGGCCATGACCGATGCGGGCAGGATTTTACATTCATCCGCGATAATCACGCCATCAGGGCGGACATAGTGCGCCCAGCGCAGCGCTTCCAATTGTTCCATGGCAAACAGGAAATGCGCTTCACCCTCCATGATCACCGGCGTGAACACTTTTGCGCCCCAGCGCACAATTCCTGTAACACTGCCGCCGCGTTGCGAAAGGCCATGCACCTCGTTTTGTTTGACGTCCAATCCTTTGTTGAATGCGAGTGTGGCAAGTATGCTCGAAGCCAGCACAATGCCCTGGCCGCCAACGCCGACAAGGAAAATATTGCATGCAGTTGCTTGGTGTTGTTTCATTGTTTGGTTCCTTCCTGAACGGCAATCGCGCTTTTGGGGCAGACTTGGCTGCAGATTTTACAGCCCCAACACATGTCCGGTAGAATGACGACTCGTTCGCCTTCCATCGAAATTGCCGGACATCCCAGTCGGAAGCAGAGTCGGCAGCGGGTGCATTTTTCCGGATTAATGGCAAGGGGCGTGGCGCGTGTTTCGCGATCGGTAAAGACGCAGGGACCTTCGACGATGATGAGCGAAGTTTCTTCGGCGGCGGTTTCTTCATCAAGCGCTTTGTTCATTGCCGCAAGGTCGTAGGCATTCACCTTGCGGATGCGTTTGACGCCCAGCGCGCGCGCGACTTCCGCAATTTCAATTCGCGGCGTCGGCTTTTGGGTGATGTTCCGGCCTGTGGCCGGATCGGGTTGATGGCCGGTCATGGCGGTTATGCGATTGTCGAGGATAATGAAAGTGGAGCCGGCGTGGTTGAAGACGGCGTTGGCCACGCCGGTCATGCCGGAGTGGAAGAAAGTACTGTCGCCCATTACGCCCACAATGCGTTGCTTTTCGGCGATTACTTTGCCGAACCCCTGCGCGACTGTGATGCCGGCGCCCATGTCAATGATTGTATCCATGGCGTTGTAAGGCGGCAGACATGCCAGCGCGTAACAGCCGATATCGCCGCTGACGATCAATTTCTTTTTATGGAGCAAATAAAAAATTCCGCGATGCAGGCAGCCGGGACAGAATTGCGGGCCGCGTTTCGGCAGGTTTTCGACAGCCGGTTTTTGAGCAGTCTGCTGGTGGAGTATGCGCCGTCTGAGAGCTGAAGCGGAAAGTTCGCCGACGCGCAGGAGTTGTTGTTTGCCCTCCACCGGAATGCCTAAAGCCAGAATTTCTTCTTCGAGGAAGGGCCGGTTTTCTTCAATAATATAAAGTTTTTCCACCTGGCTTGCAAAGTTGCGGATCAGTTGATGGGGTACAGGGTAGGTCATGCCGATCTTGAGGGTGCTGAATTCGGGCAGCGCTTCGCGCGCATTCTGATAACTGATGCCGCTGGCTATAACACCAAAGCGGAGCGATCGTATTTCAGTGCGATTACCTGCAAATGTTTCGCTTGCCGCCGCAAGCATGGTTTGGCGTTGCTCAAGGTCAAAATGACGCTGACAGGCATGGCTTGGCACCATCGCGGTTTTATTGGGGTTTTTGAGGTATTGCCGGGGGGCGTATGGCTGGCGCTCGCCGATGGCAACAATTCCGCGCGAATGGCAAATGCGCGTGGTCATGCGCAGGAAAACGGGGGTATCGTATTTTTCGCTCATTTCAAATGCCATCATGGTCATCTGGCGCGCTTCGGCGCTGTCCGAAGGCTCAAGCATCGGGATTTGCGCGAATTTGGCGTAGAAACGGTTGTCCTGTTCATTTTGCGAACTGTGCAGGCCTGGTTCGTCGGCGGTTACGATAACCAAGCCTCCGTTGACTCCGATGTAAGCAAGCGAGAAGAGCGCGTCTGCTGCGACATTGACGCCAACCTGTTTCATGCTGACGAGCGTTCGCCCGCCGGCTAAAGACGCGCCGATGCCGACTTCGAGGGCGACTTTTTCATTGATTGACCATTCGGTTTTTATTTCAGGATAGGTCAGGCAGTATTCGCTGATTTCCGTGGAGGGTGTGCCGGGGTATGCGGTGGAGACTGTACAACCGGCCTCCCATGCGCCGCGCGCCACGGCTTCGTTGCCGAACATAAGTTTGGTTGCGTTGTTTTTGGACATTTTGTTTCTCCTCAAAATTGTTTGGCAGCCATCAATACGCCGAGTGTAATGGAATTCAGTCTTGTTGCAACATCATCGGCGCGCGAGAGAAAGATCACCGGCGCGCTGGCGCCGCAAACATAGCCGCCGGCGGCGTTGCCCGTAAAATACAGGATGGCTTTGCAAAGCGAATTGCCGCAGACAAGATCCGGCGTAAGAATAATATCGGCATTGCCGGACACGGGTGTGTTGATTTTCTTTTTTTGCGCGGCATCGGCGCGAATGATGGCGTCGAGCGCCAGCGGGCCGGCGATTGTGCATCCGGCAAGTTGGCCGGTTTGATTCATTTTGACGAGTTCGGCGGCATCCTGGGTTTCCGGCATTTTTGGGTTGGGTTTTTCGATGGCTGCCAGCACGGCCACATTCGGGGGGCGCGCAATCAACGCTTGCGCAAGGGGCAGGGCGTTACGGATGATCTGCGCCTTTTCCGCAAGCGATGGGCGGATATTCACTCCGCCATCGGTAATCAGGAAGAGGCGGTCAAACATGCTGGATTCCGTAACAAAAACGTGGCTGATCAGGCCGGTGCCGCGCAGGCCTTTGTCTTTGTCAAGAACAGCTTTCATGAAGTCGCCGGTTGTTACGTTGCCTTTCATCAGAATCTTGCAGGAGCCTGAACGGACGAGCGCGACAGCTTTGGGCGATACCTGCGAGGGGATTGGTTCATGCGCAATTGTTATGCCGGCAAGGTTAAGTCCGGCTTGCCTGGCGGTTGTTTCGATTTGCGCTTGATCTCCGACAACAGTTGGTGTGATCAGTCCCATATCCCGTGCGCGCGCCAGGCTTGCGAGCAGATCGGGGTCAGCGGCGCCGGCGGCGGCAAGGCTTTGCGGTCCGAGCGCAATGGCTGTTTGGCTGATTTCACGAAAGGTTTTCATGTTTTTGTGGTTGCTTCGTTTTCTGTCATTCCGGTTGGATATATTTTTGCCTTTTCCTGGCCGGCAAGGACGCGCATTGTTCCTTCATAAAGGGCGCGCATTTCATTTTCGCCCGGGAAAACTGCGATGGGCGCATAGCATGCAAGGTGTTGGGATAGTGTTTCAACGAGCAGCGTTGAGTGCGCCATGCCGCCGGTCAGCAGAATCGCGTCCGCTTTGCCGCCCAACGCGACTGTCAGCGCGGCGCAATGTTTGGCGATTTGATAACACATGGCCTGTAGAATCAGCGCCGCATGCGCATCGTTGGCGGCGATTTTTTGGGCAACCTCGCGCAAATCAGCCGTGCCCAGATGCGCGAGCAGCCCGGCATTGCGGGTTAGGTTGGCTTTGAGCGTTTTTTTATCCGCTGCGCCCGAAAAGCAAAGATCAATCAGCGTGTCGGCGCGCAGGCCGCCGCTTCGTTCGGCGCTCATGGGTCCTTCGCCGTTCGCATCCACTGAATCAATAATCCGGTTATGCGCGAGCGCGGCAATGCTGATGCCGCCGCCCATGTGGGCGACAATCAGATCAAGCGTTTCCGGAGTTCGTCCGCATTTGTGGGCAAACTGCCGCGCCACGGCTTTGATGTTCAGCGCATGGGTCAGGCATTTGCGTTCCAGTCCCGGCAGACCGGAAATCCGCGCCAACGGTTCATATTCGTCAACGGAGACAGGGTCGGTAACAAATGCCGGCAAGGGCGCGGCTGGATTGTGGCGCGCAAAAGTGTTGGCGATCATGCAGGCCAGTTTGGAGGCATGGTCAAGATAAGTGTTTCCGCGTGCGTCTTGCAACATGGCCTCGTTGATACGGTAGGTTCCACCCGGCACCGGCGCCAAAGGCGCGCCGCGCGCGGCAATGGCGGTGATGTCGGCAAGGGCGATGTTTGCCTGCGCAAGAGCTTTTTCGATTGTTTTCAGGCGCGTGGGTAGTTGATCGGCAATGCTTTTTTGGGCGGAAACATCGCTTGGCGCACAGGGAATTTCCGCCGCAAACGTTTCGGTTCCATTCGTGTAAACCGCAATTCTTGTGCTTCTTGAACCTGGGTTGATTACAAGAATTGTATGTCCAGACTTGGGCATTATTGATCCTGAATCAGTTCAGGTTGATGTTATGCGGTCAATCCGGTCAGGGTGCGCTGCCGTCCCATTTAGTGTAGATATAATTTTGGTCGCCGGTTGATGAGAGCAGGATGCCCCAATAACCGGTGTTCTTGTTGTAGATGGCAAGATCAGTATAACCGTCGCCGTCAAAGTCGCCGGTGATGGGGGTGAAACCCTGCGCGCCGAACCAAAGCGACGCATAACGCTGATAGTTGTAGCGCGAAAGCAGAATATACCAATAGCCGCTGGCAGCATGATAGGCCATCAGATCGGCGCGCCGGTCGCCGTCAAAATCGCCGCATACCGGCAGGAAAGATGGTCCACCCCATTGCAGGTTGAGATAATACTGGTAGTTATATAGGGATAAAAGAATAAACCATCCGCCATCGCTGGCTTGGTAGACAATCGGATCGGCGCGCCGGTCGCCGTCAAAATCGCCGCTTGTGGGGGTCAGGCCATTGGCGTACCATTTGACGGGAATGTAATAACGCGCATAATTTTTGCTTGAGCTGTAAAAACGCCAATAGCTGCTGGATTTATCGAGTACGGCCGGATCAGCGTAACGGTCGCCGTCAAAATCGCCGGGCTGCGGCACGTATTGGCTGCCGCTATAGATGGAATTGAATGTGAACGAGCGATAACCTAATGCGGATAAAAGGAAACGCCATGTCCCATCTGTGCGCATAATAGTGAGGTCGGCATAACCGTCGCCATCAAAATCGGCCAGCACCGGCGAGCCGGATGCGACTGGCGGCGGTGGGGGCGGTGGCGGCGTTGGGCCGGAGCCTGTTCCGGTAAAGGCCTTGATGCAAAAATTGGCCGTGGAACGATAGTCCGTCAGATCTGTCCATGTGGAACCATTGGCGCTATAATAACCTTGGCCGGGCGAAGCTGTGGCATCACTGCTGTAGCCGGATGTGGCGAATTCGTAGGGCAGGGGATAGTTATATCCCGGAGTGGTCAGTTTGATGACAACTGCAAACCGCTGTCCGGCGGTTAATGCTGCCGTTGTGCTGAGCGTAACTGTATGATAGCCGGCTTCGGTTAACGTGCCTGATTTTGAGCTGCGGAGTGTGCCGCTGCGCGGTTGTCCGGCGGAGATGCCGGTATAGATGTATATTTCATATTTTGTGCCGGCGACGGCCGCATAAAAACTCACGGCGCGCAGGTTTTCTGAAACAGTGGCTGTAAAAATATTCGCGGCCCAGGCGGTTGTGCTGCCTAAACCCAAACTGGAGACCCAACCAAGCGGATCATAATGATACATGCGCGCATAGTTGGAAGTTGATTCCGAACCCATGAACACAGCGCTTTCATTGGCAACTTTGGTGTCATAATAGGACATGTAAAAATATCCGGAAGCGCCCCAGCTTGTGCCCCAACTGTTTTTGATGATAAAAGCGCCGTTGCCGGGCGGTTGCTTCAGAAAATTGCTTTTGTTGTAGTTGTCATCCCATCCGACAATAGCCACGGCATGGTTGGGGCTGGCGGCGCCGTGATAATAATAGGCGGCGGTGCTTTGGTTGAAATAGCCGTTGGTAGAGCACATGACCGTATAAACCGCGCCATAATCAACAATGGCCTGTTTGATGGCGTTGTTGTCGGTGTAACTGGCGCGCTTTGGAATAAAAATCACTTTTTGCGTATGTTTGCGCGACGGGAGATTGGTGGGACTTTGACCGGGGCGGGGATAGCCGTCTTCTGTTTCCAGTACCGGGCCGGCCCAGCGGGCCAGATAGGCAGTGGACATGAAGTGGTTGCCGCCGGCGCTGAAGCCCCAGTCGAATCCGGCTAAATTGACCAGATTGTTTTCCGAGAAATCCCATCTTTCCGCCGTCAGCAGGCATGATTCCATCGAACCATATGTTGCAAAAGCCCAACAGGCGCCTTCGGAACCTTGATCGCGGACTGCGGTAACTTTGCCTTTTGTGCGCAAATCATAACTGGCCGCCAGTTTGGGCGATTGCAGTGTTTGCCGGAAAATTTCCGGTGTGGCCGGTAATTCAATCAGTGGCGGCACATATCCCAGTCCTTTGGCGGGTTCGGCGCTTTTTGGCGTTGGATTGGCCTGTAGCAGTTCTTGTTCGTGCATGTAGTTCAGGAAAGCCGGATTGATTGGCGCATCGGCCGGTTCCTGGGCATGGATGATGCCTGATGCAGTTAAAGCCAAAACAATGAGTGCTGTTTTTAATGTGCGCATTTTTTTTGTTCCTTTCCTCTTGTCTTGTGCCTGGAACAATCCAGTGATAGATCAGTTTCAAAATCAGAATATGCCAAAAAACATGCTTATGCAAGCTTTTTGATCAGCTTTTTTCAGGCAGCATTGTCAGGTTCCGGTTGTGTGCGCCAGCGGCGATGGAGCCATATCCATTGTTCCGGATATTGTCGGATGAAATTTTCAATAATGGTGGTGTATTCTTGCGTGGCCTGGCGGATGGTGGTTTTATCTGTGTTTGGCGGCGGCGGCAAAGGGTCGAGTGCGTGGACGTGATGGCGTCCATTCGGCAGACGGACGATAAAGGCCGGCAGGACCGGTGCGCCTGTTTGCGCGCTCAAGAGCGCCAGACCGGGCGATGTGCAGGCCGGGCGTCCAAAAAAATCAACAAAGATGCCACGGTTGCGTTTCATGTTTTGATCCAGAATAAAACCCAGGATGCCGTTTTGCTTTAAAGCCTCGCGGCAATAGCGATAGGAATGTTTGGCCGGCAGCATTTTGACGCCGAATTTGCCGCGTGTGCTGACCCAATAGTTGTTCAGCCATTTTGGTTTGAGTTGTTTGACGACCACTGTTAAGGGCGCGCCTTTAAATGCGGCAAGCATGCCCAGCATTTCAAAATTGCCGATATGCGCAGTCAGAATCAGCAAGCCACGTTTTTGGTCGAGGATGCGCAGCGCCTTTTCAAAGGCCGATGTTTCAACTTCCTGCAAAAGCTGTTCGGGAGCGATTTGGTCGGTGCGTATGCCTTCGAGCAAAAGCAGCCCCAAATGTTGATACATGCCATTGGCCGCATGCTGTGCGCGTTCCGGCGGCCATTCCGGGAAA
>CAZMFH010000040.1:0-6573 GCA_964565485.1 uncultured Verrucomicrobiota bacterium
ATAACAAGGAAACCATGTTATGAACCAAAACTCACGCAAGTTGCGCAAACTCCTCTGGCAGGCAGTGCTTGTCTTTGGGGTAATCATCGAACTGGTTTTAATCGGCTTTGCCGTGGTCTCCATGATCAAAGGCAACCATGAAATTCCCACCTGGCAAGCAATTGTTTTTATGGCCATAGCCGTTTGGATTTACATTGCCTATCTGAAACAAAGAGCGGTTGATATTTCGCGATTTATTGTTGATGAAAAAATCAAGACCCATGCGCTGGTACAAAATCTGAAGGAAGGCATCATTCTGATTGATGACAAACATTCGATTTTGTTGATCAATCAAAAAGCGGCCGAACTTACCGGCCTGGATGAATTGACGGCGCTGGGTCAGGATTTTGCAGCCAAAATGGACGCCGTGATTGCCGAACGCCTGCGTAATGAAGAATCGGGCGAAATGGACGGCATGGTGCTTGAAAGCGCCCGCCGCGTCAGGGTTAGCATCCTGCCTTTGCCGCATGACCAGGATGGCAGGTGCAACCGGATCATTTATGTTTCCAAACCTGTGGCGACAGACGATGCAAACACCAATGCAAATCGCGCCGGATTGGTTCATTGCGATGGGCGGGCTGTGCGGCTTTTACGGGAAATGGCCGCCATGCTGATGCCCCATAAGCCCGGCGGCGCGCCGGCTGATGCCTTGCGGCAAAAAGCACGGATGGCGCTCGAAGCGCTGGCAGTCAGTCTGGCGGCGGATACCGCAATACCTGCCGCCACCGAAGAACTGGAGCTTGACCAATGGCTTCGCGAATTACTCGCAGAAATTCAGCCCAGCGCCGGCGCGCTCAATATTCTCTTTGCTCTCCCCTCCACCGGCGAACGGATTAAGGTTCCCCGCCTTGCGGTGGGCACTGCGCTGCGCCTGGCTGTACTGAATGCCGTGCTATCCTGTCCGGCAGAAGGCGGCAAAGTACGCCTGCGTGTCATGCCGATGGGCACCAATGTGGGCTTGGCCGTGATTGACAACGGCGCGCCCATTCCAACTGATGCTGTTCAAGACCTGTTTGCCGCCAATTATGACGGTGTGCGCGCCGGACAGAGCGGCAAGATCAGAACAGACAGCATTGGTTTATGGCGCGCGCGGGAGATTTGCCGACTTTGTGGCGGAACCTTGCTTGCCAATCCGCATCCGGAAGGCGGATTATGCGCAACCTTTATGCTGCCAACAGCAAATTAATCCGATCGGCCTAAAAGCGCCGACGGATAAATTCCCGGATTGCCTCAAGGTTAGCGTGCAAATCCGCGCCAAAACCGCCCATGCCATGCCCACACCCCTTGCGGACAACAAGCTCAACAGGCACACCAAGTTCGCGCAGGCGTTGCGCCATGGCTTCCGCCGAACTTAACGGACAGGACTTGTCCAATTCGCCATGAATCATGAGCGCCGGCGGCATACCGGCATGCGCCTGATGCAAGGGGGAAGCGGCGCGATATTTTTCCGGCAGTTCTGACGCCGTGCCGCCCATAACAAGCTTGCCGATTCCGCTCTGGCCAAAATCCTTGACAAAATCGCAAATACCGGCATTGATCACAATCAGGTTAACATCGCCGGAAAATTCCTGATACCCTCCGGAGTTGTCGAATGTTTTTGTTCCATTGGCGGCAGCCGCCAGCCATGTCCACTGTGTGCCGGCAGAACTGCCCATGACAATGATCTTTTCCGGATCAATGGCATATTCACCGGCAACAGAACGCAGCCAGCGGATGCAGCAGCGCAAGTCTTCAAGCGCGGAGGGAAAACGTCCGTCCTGCGGTTGCCGGTAATAGAGCGCAACGCAAAAGATGTCGTCCTGAAGCGCAAAATAATTGCACTGACGGTCTCCGCATATTTTGGGTTGTTTCCCGCCGGCCCAGTCATGCATAAAGATCAATGCCGGACGCGGCTTGGCCGGTTTTTGGGCGCGATAATAAAGATCCGCCTGCAAGCTAAAGCCACAGGGCAGTTGCGCGACTGTTTGCCGGTGGATTCGGGTAACACTGTTTGGCAACAAACACATAGCGGATTGCGGATTGTTTTTTAGTTTTGCCAGAAATTCCTCGTCGACTACGGTCTTAAACATATTTGTCACGCTCGAATTGGAACTCATCGTTTTTTCTCCGGATACTTGTTCACGATCATTGCAGGCAGCTTCGCTTTGTTCGGCCAGCGTTTGCGACAAATTCGCCGACAAACAGAAAACCGCCAATAAGGACCAAAAATATTTGGGCATTGTTATTTGCCTTTTCCGCGCACTTTTTCCGCCGCGCGCCGCACGCCATTGACCATGTCGCGCAATTCGCGGTCGGTCAGCATCGGATGCATCGGCAGATTGGTATGGCGGTGATAGAAAAACGACTCGGCTTGCGGGCATTGTTTGCCCTTTTGGCCCAGCTTGCGGAATCCGGTGAAGTCATAGGTGGGCTGATAATGTTGAATGCCCTGGATGCCCTCCTTGTAGTACATTTCGCGCATAAACTCATCACGGCTGGCGCCGAGTTCTTTTTCTTCAATACAGAGCGTGTATAAATGATAAGCGTGTATTCCGCGCGGATCCTCGTAAACCGTGGTAAGACCGGGAATGCCCCGCAAATGCTCGTTCAGATATTGGGCGCAAGCCCGCCGACGCGCGATAAATTTATCAATCTTTTTCAATTGCGCCCGCCCAACCGCCGCCTGCACTTCGTTCATGCGATAGTTGACTCCCCAATGGCCGTTGACATCGTCAACATCAAAGTGGGAAGGCAGCCAGTATTCGTTTTTACGTTTTTGAACACCATATTCCTTCATCAACTTCGCGGCAGCCTTGGGTTCCCAATGCCGGATATTCATGCAACGCAGCATTTTGATTGCCGAAGCCCAGCGGTCATCATTGATGGTGATCATCCCGCCTTCGCCGCAGGTGGTGATATTTTTAAGAGAATGGAAGGAAAAACAACCCGCCACCCCGAAGGTACCGGCATGCCGCCCCTGGAATTTTGTGCCAAGCGCATGCGCGCAGTCCTCCATCACCGGCAATTTGTATTTGCGCGCAATGCGCATGATGGCATCCATATCGCAGGCTTGCCCGGCATAATGAACCACATAAATCGCCTTGGTGCGTTTGGTTATTTTTTTCTCAATCGCCTTGGGATCAATATTGAATGTGCGCGGATCAATATCGGCGTAAACCGGCTTGGCGCCTTCCTTGACAATGACCAGACTTGTGGCAATAAATGTGGTGGGAGTTACAATAACTTCGTCCCCCGGCCCGATATCAAGCATCTGCGTTACGACATGCATGGCCGTCGTGCAATTCGAAACCGCGAAGGCATGCTTGCAGCCCACATATTTGGCAAACTCCTTTTCAAAGGCTTCAACTTGCGGACCCATGGTCAAGGTGCCGCCCTTGAACGCCTGCTTGACTGCTTCCAATTCCTCTTTGCCATAGGGTGTGCCACGGAAAATATAACGCACCTTGATCGGAACGCCATCCCCAAAATCATAACCGGCCGTAATGTTGGTTGCCTTGCCTTTGCTCATTTTTTGGTCTCCTTGTTTTCAGGACAGTATTTTCAAACTGGTCCTTTTGATTTTTAATTCCCGGTATTTTGTCGTTTTGCGTTTTTCAACCATCTGGACCAGCTTGGTCAAACCGGCAACCATTTCACGCACGATTTTTTCGCCTAATTGTACGGTGGCTTTTTCCGGATAACCCATTACGCCAACACGGATATCAGGGCGTTGCCGGATGCGCGGAATAACATGCGGGGAAAGCACAAGTTTCTCAACCAGCTGATAATTATCCGGGTTTTGCCGTTGCAATGCAGCCAGTTTCGGCTTATCCATAACCATCCGGCGCGGACGAATCAAGTCCGGCCGCAACGCCATGACTACCGACGTCTCCGCTTTGCCGGCATGGAAATCATTTTCCGTAAAACATTTGCGCCAGGACGGGCTGAACTCCCAGATTGGGGCAAAAACCAACACGGTATCTTCCGCAACGCTCCGATTGGTACGCAGGTAAAGATGGAGCGTATCTTTTAATGCGGCAAAATTCTCCGAGCCGCCGTGCCCGAGCATGATCACCACCTGCTTAAACCCATTTTGGACAATTGAATCAACAATATCACGCACCATCAAGCTCATAACCGCCGGGGTAACATTGATTGTACCGGGCAGTTCGCCGCCCGAAAAACTATACGGCAAAGCCGGCGCGACCACTGCGCCGGTGCGCGCGCCGACAAGGCGGGCAACGCCCTCAACATCAAGCGTATCCGTGCATAGCGGCAGGTGATAGCCATGTTGTTCGGTTACACCCAGCGGCAGAATGGCCGTCCGCGTATCGCGCAAAGCCTGCCGCATTTCCTCGACAGTCATGTTTTCCCAGATTCTGGGCTGTTTGTCATTCAAAGCGGCTTGTTTTGTCATACATGCTTCTCCGGAAACAGGCTTGCGGTCTCATCATACCGGACGGAATCGTTGGCCGGCAGATTTTTTTTATTGATCAGCACCTGTCGGCAATTATGCCACATGTCTTTTTACGGTCAAGCGCAAAGTATTTACGTATTTACGCCACAGGCGCGCTGATGGAAGCGATTTTACGCGTGGTGCTTTTAATGATCGGAATGAGCAGGAGAAAGATCAAACCCGTTACCAGGAAAACCCAGCGCACGCCCAGGAACATGGCCACCCCGCCGCTGGTCATGGAGCTGATGAACCAGCCGAAGGATTTTATGCTTGTCGCCCAGCCAAAGAACATGCCGCGCTTGTTATCCGGAGTGGCCTTTGAAAGCCATATCTGAAAGACCGGATCGAGACCGCCGGCAAAGAAAATCATGCCCAAACGCGTAATGATCAGCATCGTCAGACCCTGCGCCAACCCTTGTGGAATCATCAGCAACCCAGCCAGCAGCGCCGACCAAACGGCAACTTTGGGCACCGAGAAGCGATCCGCCAGCCAGCCAAGCAGGGAACCGGAGACAATGCCGGCTGCCGCCGACAAACCGGAAAGCACGCCGGTCCAAGTGGCGGCGCGCTGCGGTCCGTTTACCGTTTCCACCAGCAACGGCAAGAACGGCGTATCGAAGCGCCGCGCAAATCCCGTTACAAAAACGAGCAACAGAATCAGCCAGACATAACCGAAATCCGGGATCCGAAACTGAATTTTGCCGACAGCGGAACGGAACGATGTTGTGATTTTAAAATTTTCCCTGACGCCGAATAAAATCAGGAATCCGGAAGTCAGCAGCGTTGCGCCGGACAGAAAAAAGGCATTGCGATAGCCGAAATAGTCCACAATAACGCCGCCGATAAAAGTTCCGGCCATAATGCCGCCGCAAACCGCCGAACTGAGCGAACCGAGCGCAAACCCGCGGTTGGCAAGCGGCGTGCAACTGGAAACCAGGATTTGCGCGGCGGTAAGCGTTCCGGAAAAAAACCCCACCAGGAAACGCACAAGCACCAGCCAGCCGGCGCCAGGAACAAAGGCCATCAACGGCAGGAGCAGCGCCGAAGCGAAGTTCGCCCTCAACATCATAATGCGACGGCCGTAGATATCGGAAACAAACCCCCAGAACGGCGAAAAGAGGCATAATGACAAATTGCCGGATGCCGCAAACAAAGCCACCCACATGCTCGCCTCGCGCGGATCGGATACACCGAGTTCGCGGATGTAGAACGGAATAAACGGCATCGAGAAGGAAAAACCGGCCGTGGAAAGAAACTGCGCCAGCCAGACGAACAATAAATTACGTTTCCAATTGATCATGACAAACTCCGCCGCGCAGTCGGCACACACAAGCGCACGAAAAGCTGGATATTCTCCGACATAATACTTTTCGCCATAGCGGGCAGATTGCAAAATCACCTAACATCTGTCAACTTCTTATATCATGCTGGACATTTTTGCAAAAATTTATGATCTTATTCAGACAGACGACTTTGTGCGGCGACAAAAACTCAAAAGGAGAATTTGCAATGGGAGTGGAACAAAACGGAAAGATGCGTTTTATAATCGTCGGGCTGGGCAATCGCGGACGCGATTCATTTGCGCGTTCCTTATTGGGATTTCCCAATCGCGGTTTGCCGGAATTCAAGGAACGCGCCGAAATTGTCGCCTTTGTTGATATCAACCCGGAACGCGCGCGGGTGGCCAACGAAGTGCTGGGCACAAAAATCCCCGTATTTGCCAGTCTGACCGAGGCAAGCGCAAAACATCCGGCAGACTGGGCGGTGGTTACCACGGTTGACTGCACACATGCCGATATCTGCGAAGAAGCAATGAAATGCGGTATGAACGTTGTCGTGGACAAGCCGCTGGCAACAAGTGTTTGGGAATGCAACAGAATCATCGAGGCCAGCCGCCGCACCGGACGGCAGGTGGTGGTCGGGCATAACCTGCGCTATTCGGAGTATATGCTTACCCTTGCGCGCATCGTGCGTTCAGGCGCCATCGGCAAAATTACGCAAATCGAATCCGGCGAAGTCCTGGGTTTTGATCATGGCGGCTCCTATTTTCACCGCTGGCATGCGGAATTCAAAAAATCCGCCGGTTTGATGAACCATAA
>CAZMFH010000040.1:6584-15501 GCA_964565485.1 uncultured Verrucomicrobiota bacterium
TCCGCAATGGGCGACCGCACATTTTATGTGCCCCGTCCGGACTTGAATGCCGGAGCACGCTGCAGCAAATGCGCCATCACCGCGCAATGCAAACATTTTTGCGACATCAACGAGTATGACCGACGGCTCGCCCGCATGTATGTGGATGTTGAGCATGTTGACGGTTATATTCGCGACGCCTGTGTTTTCAGCAACCGCAACTCCATTAACGATCATGAAGTTCTGAATATCCGCTATGCCGGCGGCGCCTTGTGCTCGTTCAGCTTGCTGACGTTTGCGCCGCGCGAGTATAACTATTATTATTTCACCGGCACGGAGGGACGCCTCGAATACAGCGTGGTCTTTGAGCCGGAAACCAAACTGGAAACCGCCAAAGGCGGCGCGGAAATGGGCTTCTTTGCCAATGAGGGCAAGCCGCAGATTCGTCTGCTGCATAAAGACGGCAAAGTCGAGTTTGTCAATGTGCGGCAAATGCATAAAGGTTTCGGGCACGGCGGCGCGGATCTCAAGCTTGTCGGCAGCATACTGGGCGTGCCGGTTGAGGGTATTGATCCGATCCAGCGCGCCACACCTGAGCAGGCGCGCAATGCCGTGGCGATTTCCGACATGGCGGCCCGCTCAATTGCCGCCGGAGGGCGCACGGTCAAAATCGAGGAAACCGGGCGCGATTTTCCGCCCACGCCGCCAAGTGCCGGGCAAAAGTAACGATCCGTGATGAGGTCAGAATGCCGCAGATGCGCGGCAGCAAGGATGCGCGCCAATGCAGCTTTATTTTTTTGAAGCCGGTGTACTTAAAAGCCAGAAACAATACTTTACGCTGGGCGCCGACCACGGCAAACCCTTTGTTGTGCCGGTCCCGTTTTTTCTGATCAAGCACCCTGCCGGGGTCATTCTGTTTGATACGGGCAATGCGCCGGAAGTTGTCGCGGATAAATACGCGCATTGGGGGGATGTTGTGGCCGCATACGATCCGGTGATGACCAGCGCGCAATGCTGCGTCAATGCCATCCGGCAAGCGGGGGTCAAGCCGGAAGATGTGCGTTATGTGATCTTATCGCACCTGCATCTTGACCATGCCGGCTGTGTCGGTTGTTTTCCAAATGCCCGCTATATTGTTCAGCGCGCAGAGATTTGTTATGCCTATGTGCCCGATAGCTTTATGAAATCGGCCTATATCCGGGCAGACTTCGACAAGCCGGTGGACTGGATGTTGCTGGAAGGCTGGCGCGATGATGCCTTTGATCTTTTCGGCGATGGCGCGCTAAAAATCTGTTTCACACCCGGCCATACGCCGGGACATCAGTCGCTCTTGTTGCGCTTGCCGAAAAGCGGTCCTTTTTTGCTGGCCGCCGACGCATGTTATACGGAGGAAAACCTGGAGTCCAACCTCCTCTCCGGGCTGGCCTGGAGTTTCGGCGAAGCGGAAAAATCCGTAATTCGGCTCAAGCGCCTGCGCGAATCGCTGGGCGCGCGCATCATCACCGGCCACGATCCGGAAGCATGGCAAAAACTGCGGCTTGCTCCTGAATATTACGATTGAGCCCACGCTCAGGGATTGCCGAACCTCAGGCTTTCCGGGCGATAATTGGAACCGGAAAGCCAGACGTAAAACACATTTGCCGCAGAATCATAAAGCGCCGGATCATCTTTGCCGTCATTATCATAATCGCCGGATTGCGCCGGCAAAACATGCGGGGCAACCGGAGTCGCAAAAGTATGGCGGGCATACCCGATGGTTGAGAGCGCACAAAACCAGAGTCCGCCTGCCGGCTGAAAGAGCGTCGGATCGCTCTTGCCGTCGCCATCATAATCGCCGCTGGCACAAATCAAGCCGGAGCCGCCGCCCAGCGTCATGCGCGCCGATGCATATGCCTGCGAAGACAGCAACACCAGCCATTCGCCATTCAGCGCATGATAAACAGCCGAATCGCTCTTGCCGTCGCCATCATAATCCGCGCTGACATTCACCCAATCATGGCCGCCCAGCGGGATAAAGGCGGAGGCATACCCGGCGGAGGAAAGCCAGACGCCGAACCTGCCGTTCACAGCAGAATAGAGCGCCGGATCGGCCTTGCCGTCGCCATCATAATCGCCAACCGCCGGCACGCAGGTTGCATCGCCAATCGGCATTGCGGCCAGACCATAGCCTTGCGAAGAAAGGCGGATCAGCAACACGCCTGAGGCAGGATCATAGACGGCCGGATCGCTCTTGCCGTCGCCATCATAATCCGCCGGACACTGCATCGCTGATGCGGAGGCGCCCATGGCGACAGTTTGCACGGCATAGCCGGCGGCGGAAAGCGCCGTTATCCATTGATCGGCAGCGCTCCGATAAAAGGTCGGATCGGCCTTGCCGTCGCCATCGTAATCGCTTTGATTCTGACGGCAACCAAGAACAGTCAAACTCAAACGGAAACGGCAGACGTTAGCCGCGCTGACAGCAATGGCATATGTGCCGTTCGAGCGGCATTGCAAATCGGCCGGGCTATTGTTGGTTGCTGCGGCAACGACAATGCCGTTGCGATCGGTCAGGCGCAGAAAAATCTCCGGCCCCGACGCCGCCAGACGCACACGATAGGTTTGGCCGGCATGCCCTGTGAACCAATACCATTGTGTGCCATTTGGAAACGGGATTATCCCGTTGGTAATTGACGCAGGCGTCATGGTCGGAATGGCGGCTTCATCAATAAAGCGATAGCTGGAATAATTTAAAAACTCATAACCGTTGCTGACGGAAAACTGCATTGCCCCGCCCTTGCGATAATGCGTCCCGCGCTGGAAGGCCAGATTGTCGTTGACCGGTTGCATAACAAAACAGCCCATCACCCATTCGGCCAAAAGCGCGCCATCTTTTTCGTAAAAGTTGAGGGTCTTCGGAATTTCCTGGCCGATTTCCCAGAAATAATCAAGCGGATACATGTTCACAATGCGGTAGACGCGGTTGGTGCGCGCGCGCCAGGCAGACGGCAACGGTTCCGGCAGATAATGTTCGCCATAAGCGTCAACTGATTCAAAAGCGCCATCAGCCTTGTGCATAACCAGCATGTTATGTCCCGCCAGATTGGTAAAAGCCAACTGCCGGCTTTGCGAGTCAGGCAGCGAAAACCAGCCGTTGGCGCGCGGCACAAGGTTGCTGATGGAAACCATCTCGTCGGAATGCGCATTGCCGATAAACGTCAAACTGCCGGGTTGCGCCACTATTTTATGATAGCCTTCGCTGCCGACGTAAAGACCGGCCAGAGCATTGAGTTCCGCCTGCGGACGATTGGTAAGCGGCGAGGGGTCCGGCACAAAGGCATTGGTCGGCCAATGCAAGCTGGTTTTTTCCAAAATAGCCCAACGCAGCGCTTCAGCGCCGATGGCATCACACTGGCTGCCGCCGGTATTTTGGATGACGGCCACACCCAGCTTGAGGTCGCGGGAGATGCCCAGAAAAGCGCAATGATACCATGTGGCGCCGTCTTTCCAAAACACCTTGCCGGCATAGCGAAAGCGATGGTCATCCGCGTTATCCCAACCAAGCCCCTGCGGCACATCGGACACATTTAACGGCAGGTTGGTCAACTGTGGCTGGGTCATAACATCAATGCCGTTTGAGGTAATGATGTTTTTGCCCTGCCAGCGGCCGTCGGCCAGAATCATGCGGATGTATCGGGCTTGATCATTGATGGAGGAATACATGCTGCCGGAACCGAGCGCATTCAGAATTTCCGGCGGCTGGCGCCGGCCAAGCGTATTATAGGCCGCCGCCAGCCGGTTCAAAATGGCCGGCTTGTCCGGCAAAAACGAACTGGCATCCATGCCCAACGGACGAAAGATTGTCTGATCGGTAAGCTTTGGGAAATTAGTGCCGGTAATGCGCCGGAGCGCCTCGCTGGCCAACACAAAACCGTTATTGCAATAATAATAACGATTGTTAACCGGCGCAAAGGCATAGTCGTGCTTAAGACAATTGATCAGAAACGCGGGGAAATCCTCAAAAACACGCGTTGTGATCATGCCGTTAAAGAAATCGCCGGGAATACCGCTATGATGATTCAGCAGCGAGCGGACGGTAACCGGCCCCGAATTAGTAAAACGCGTCAACATCGAAAATTCAGGGATATACTGAACAAGCGGCGCCTCCAGATTGACACGCCCCTGATCCAGCAACTGCATATAAGCCGTACTCAAAAAAGCCTTCGAAACGGAGCCGACATGATAAACCGTATCAGCATCAGCCGGTATGCCGTTTTCATAATCTGCCATGCCAAAGCCCTGCGCCCAAACCACGGTTTGATCGTCCACCAGCACGACAGAAAGCCCACGGACACGGCCCTCCGCCATGCTGTTGGTGATATAGGCGGAGACTTGGGCAATAGTGTTTGTGTAAGTGAACGCCCAGATTGTTTGGTCAAGGAATCCAAACGCGCAGATGGTTAAGCCCAAAACAAACGATAATGGCGCGCGGCGAATAGGCATAATCCGTTTTCCCTTCTGGTTTGCGTTAATCAACACAGAGCATATCCCGGCACAAGGTCAATTCCTGCATCCCGTTGCGCGACACACTGCCACGCTCACGGTTTTGGATCATTGGCGCTCCAATCGAATTCCGGCAGCGTATCGAACACTTCCCCCGATGCCGCAATGGCCTTGCCGCTCATTTTTTTGCCGTCAACGAAAAATACCATAAAATTCTCGTGCGCCGCAATATGGGCGGTAAAGTCGCCCCCCTGATTGCCTTCATCAAGCGGTCTGGCCGGCGCGCCGGCGCTGCCGGCAATGATGTAGATAACACCATTGATTGGGTTCATCCGCTCATAATGATGTTCATGGCCGGAAAGCACAACATCCACCCCGCTTTTTTCAAAAACAGGCTGCAACGCTTCCCTGATCCTGACGTTTCCCGGCTTTCTTTTTCCG
Organism: uncultured Verrucomicrobiota bacterium; assembly: GCA_964565485.1. Taxonomy (GTDB): domain Bacteria; phylum Verrucomicrobiota; class Kiritimatiellia; order JAAZAB01; family JAAZAB01; genus CAZMFH01. The sequence continues at coordinate 11,487 of CAZMFH010000040.1, forward strand.
GAACTATAGACGGAATCGTGCATTGCCACGATAATTGGACCTGCCCCCGCAGGGATTGATTCAAGCGTTTTGACAAACCAGCCCAGCTTGGCCTCGTCAAAACGGTAGGTATCCAAAACAATAAACGTGGCTCCGGCATGGCGGAACAAATACTGAGTTGAATCTTTGAGGTCGAAAATCGCGCGAAACATCTGATCACCCGGCGCCTTTTGATAATCATGGTTCCCGGCAACCGGCCACTCGCAAAGTTCAGCAAGCAACGGATGCGAATTGGCGAAATATCTGTTCCATTGCTTGTCTTCCCCGCCCAAGCGCACATGATCGCCAAGATGAATCAAAAAAGACGGCTTTGCGGACGCTTCCTCCACATACCGGATGGCAGCGGCAACGACATCGGCATGCTCTTTGCCAACCTTTTGCGTATCGGCAAACACCAGAAATGAAAATGGACGCGGCTGGGCGGGCGCCGTGCTAAAGCGATAGGACCTCGAAACAAAATCGCCCGGCCCTTCCACTTGATAGGCATATTCGGAATCCGGAACCAGCCCTGTGAGGCAGGCAATCAATTGTCCCTGAATAAGCGTGTTTCCACGCTGGAATTCAGCCTCCCGATCCAGGGCTTGCAATCCGAATTTTACGCGCACACCAGGAGCAAGCGGCTCAGACCGAACTGTATCATTCGTCCCAACATCCACGATAATCCGGGCCTCGGATTCACCAACCTTGTTGAGATATGGGCCTTTGACGAAACCATCCCCACTGGCGGATGTAAACACCAAGGCCAAGCCGGTTGAGAATAAAGCAAATCGTAACTTGATAATTTTTGCCTGAATCCGTGATGGAGTTTTCATTAAACATCATAAAATCTGATTATTGACTGACTTATGCTCTTGTTCCGTATCACCAAAATAGTGCGGCGCAATTTTACAACCAGAACTACCCTGCGGGTGAGGTCATTATGCCACAGATGCGCCTGCCTGTGCCGACACGGCAGACAGGCGGCGGCAAGGGTGCCGGTGTATTGGCATACTCCTCAACCTTGCAAACAAAGCAGATGCAGCATTCTGGGATCACCCATAGGACAGTCTTGGTTGCAAAATCGCGCGTCATCATTTTAGTGATGTGTTATCATAAGAATTGCTTTCAAAACATGAGTTTTGAAAATGGAGTTATTTAACAATGATCCCGTCACGGATCCAAGATCTCCTTCTATCGAAACGCGCCGATTATTCAACAGAAACTGCCGTGGCGGAGCGTTCCGGCGATGCCGCTTCCTCGGCGAAAGAAATATTGATGGGCCCCGTTTGGGGTAATTTTGCGTAGCTGTCGTGGAATCGAAGCATGAAATTGAACAAAACCTCGCCGTAAAACTCTTTAATTTTCACGGCTATCTCCTCGCCTTCGCCCATCTTCTGCGCCAAAATCCGTAATTGTTCCAGAAGCGCATGTGCGGTCAGAACATGGTGTTTGATACGCACAGCTGCTGACAGACTCGGATCGTCAACCAATAACGAGACGTTCACACCCAGAACCCGCATGTAAAGAAGCACATCGCCCCAGTGCAATTGACCGTCGCTCCCAGCTTCCATGCGGCAAACCTTACTGGGATTGACACGCATTTTTTTTGCAATCTGACGTTGCGAAAGCCCCTTCCCGACCCTCAACCCGATGAGCATACCAACTAATCTGGTGTTCAGTTCATGCGTCTGAACCCGATTCACAACCGTTTCATCTTCTGCGAGCGCCCCGGCCAGATTGGCAACTTCGTTTGTTGTTTTCATGATTATCTTCAGTCTTTCAATCTTCTTGCTATTGCGTGACATTGCCAATCCTGAATCCCACGCAATTATTTCAAAGCGAGAAGACTTTCGACGGAGATGTCCTCGTCGATTTCCTCCCAATGGATACCAATACCTCCGCCAATCAATCTCCATTTTCTCCGTTGCGCCTGTGTCGCTTTCTGCAGACGAGGAAACCATGCGAGAGGAACTGAAATCTCTCTTCCATCCTCAAGCACTACAACAAGGGCGTCTGTCGTGCATGTGATATCCATGGCCAGTGGTTCATAATCAACGGCTAAAGTATTCATTCCATTTCCCTTCCAAAATGCCAATGTTGTTTTCCACTATTTCGGCAATATTGTTTAATTCGTGATCGCGAAAACCGCGGGATCTCGCAACGCACACCGGCTTAAGCCAGAATTTCGCGTAATTATTCCCCTTTTCAACATGAATATGCGGTGGTTCCCTGCTATCCATACTGAAAAAGAAGAAACGATATTCTCTGCATCGCAACACTGTTGGCATAGTATAAGCCTATCAAAAGAATATGCTCGCTTCAAGACAAGTTTTTAATCTCTTTCATCTCTGCCCAGGACTGTGTCATGTTCGAAAAAGACGGCTCGGCCGGGACGCTTCGCCCCATCATTATAGCCAAATGTGGCTTTGGTGGGGCGAGACCTCCGGGCGAGCCGCCGAGCATGACGCAGCCCTGTTTATCCTGTTATCCTGTCAAAACTCTTTTCCGTTTCTTGTTCGGATAGCTTAATGCTTCCAATTCAGAGGCGGCGGCGCCGGCCTTCTTGGCGGAGAGGATTTTGTCCACCAGTTTTTCGATTTGATCGGCAATCGGACGCTTGGCGGTGCTACGGCAATTTCACAACATATTTCTTTTGATTTCCGCGCCGACGCGATCAATTGCCTGCAAATGACTCACGCGAAATTCCTCCTGCGTCGGATGCCATGTCGTCTGCATGAATCCAAAAAGGCGTTTGGACGCAATGTGCTTGCGCGCAAAAGCAACCGTATGCCCAAAATTATTCGGCTTGGCGCAAAACCCGCCAGTCGGCACCTGATCGAAGCCAAGCCGTTCCAATTCAAGATAGGCCTTGACCGGCTTGAGTTTTAACAACCGGCTCATATTGCCTTCGCCGGTATCCATTACCTGCGGATTTGCGCGCGTCAGGATCGTTTCCGGATGCATGGTCTTGTAATACCACCAATTGCTTTGCAGCACCGATTTGGGCATTTTCTTGGCGAATTGCTCCGGATGATACCACTGATAATCCGACCATACCCACGGCCGCGCCCCGCCCTTGCGCACAATATCAAAGAAAAAATAAAGGTCATGCCAAAACAGATCAAACTGACGAATCACCACCAGTGAATTGTAGATTTGATTTACCGCCGTTTCCTCGTCCATGCCCAGATGAAAAAAGCGCGGACCATCGAAAATCTCATTCACTTCCGTAATAAGATCGCGACAAACACGGTAATAAGTCGGCGTGGAAATCATGCGCGAATACATGCCCAGCCATATATCGTGGGCTGTCGCGAAATTGAGCTTGGGAATGATTTCGATGCCCATTGTCCGCGCGCGCGCGATTTCCTGCTTCAAGCGTTTCGGCGACCACGCATTCTTGATTGCAATTTCCGGATGGCTCTTGTAGCGCACAGCATCGCCAAGGTCCAAAACAACCATGTTCATGCCGACTTCGGCCATCCGATTCAAAATATCGTTCCACAAACTATCGTCAAAACGCATGTATGGCTGGGCGATGGCATGGTTCTTCTTTTTAAACATGGATGGCGGACAATCGAACCACATATTACAGCTCAAGTGAATCAGATTGGCCCAGATCATATTCTCATTTTTGTTTTGCTTCATCTTGCTTGTTCCTTTCCCCTAACCCGGCATAGCCGGAACCATAAAGGATTCCGGCTATGCCGGGTGATAATTTTTTGATACATCTTTCCCGGAATATCCACGCCATTACCGGCGCGGCTACTTAACAACCTAAAACGCAAAACCTTAACACTTTCTTCAGGTAGCCGCCGCCGTGAGGCGGTGGCTCTCCGTTCCCTGAATCTCCACGCCGTTACCGGCGCGGCTACTTGAAGCACGTTCAGCGTTTAGCGTCAGAATCAGAATCGCTCCACGCTCGGACGTTCTTTTCTCCTAACTTTTGCATTGCTAATTGATAATTTAGCTAATTTCAAAACTCACGTTTTGAAAG
>CAZMFH010000041.1:0-4982 GCA_964565485.1 uncultured Verrucomicrobiota bacterium
TTTTTCAATGACGGAAGTGGTGGTCAGCAATCCCACCCGGACGGCATGCGGCCATTGACGGCGGACATGCTCAGATAGAAGTTCAACCAAATCAACCAGCGGCACACGGATCTGCTCGCTGATCGTCCGGGCAAAACTGTAGCTGAGAAAATCAGGCACGAGGATCCGATCCACACCGCGCTGCTTGAGTTCCCGGCACACCTGGTAAATATAAAGCACACGGTGGTGCATATCGTAGCTGCGTTCAGGAGTTGCATCAAAACGATTGCCGCGATGGCGTTGATCCAGCGCCGCATTGATAACAATATCAGGATAATCCTCGTCGCCGGAACGAGCCTTGACCTGCTTCATGGCTTTCAGGTAAATATCCGCTGTCGCCAGCGGACACAAGCCGCCCACAATCCCGACCGCGCAATGTTTGTACTCCATTGAAATTATTCCCAACAATCCGGGAAACGCCCGCAACCACCGGGAGCAGGTCTTTATTTTCCGCACATTTTACACAACTGCTTGAGCAGTTTTTCCGCCGTCCCAGGCGCTGCGCCGCCGCCCAGGACCGGCAACACCTCATAACCGCCGCGCGCATAACAACCCTTAAGCGGCAAGTAACCGGCTTTGCCGTTGGCATGGCTGACCACCATAGTCAAACGTCTTGCGGCATATTTCTTGAGTCCAAGGCCAATTTCCGTAAACGGCTCGCCGGGCATGGAGGCAATCGCCAGGTCCGGCCCAAAATCGAAAACGAACAGTTCAAACGGACGCGCTTTTGCGCCGCCTTGTTCATAATAAGCCAGCAGATGCGCCGCAAAACAGCGCCGAATGGCATCCGACCCCCTGATAATATCCTCGCTGGTCAAGGGGCGGTCAGGCGCGGCATCCGGCGCAGAAGCCAACAATGCGCGTGCGCGCCGGATTTCGTCCGCCGAACAACGCCGTCCATATTGCTTGAAAATGGTTTTGCGCAGCTTGAATGAAGCGCCATGCCACACTTTTAATTTCGGCAGCAACCCGAGAATGATTTTGGCATAGCCGCGCCCAATCCGGCAGGCTTCGCGGTAACAGATCTGATTGCGCCGGGAGGAAACATCAAAATGATTGATATTGCCGGAAGCGCCAATCAACGTCATGACCGGAATATCATACCCCAATTGCTCCTGAATGGCGCGCTCCATCCTCCCCGGCCAATCGGCGGAAACCAGATCTCCGCCGATAGTATCGCCATGATTGACAATATTGGCAATGATCGCCACCGCGCGGCCGTTTTTACTGATCTGCACGACGCCAATCTCGCGATCCACCACACCTTCCGGACGGACAATATCCGGATTAAGCTTGCCGGGATTGGTGGCCACCTTGCCGTTGGCCATAAAATAACGGCGATTAAAGGCAAACGGATTATGCTCTGTTTTAGCGCAGGCCATTTCCGCCGGGGCCAGATCGGCCGTCGCGCGGCGCACTGCCGCTGCCGTCCGGTCAATAAGCCGCGCCATATAGGAAGGATCATATTTATTGCCCAGCATATTCATGGAATACGGCCCGGTATGCGTATGTGTGGCGCAAAACATCAAATTGGCTCCACCAGGAATGCGTTGTTTGGCCAACGCCGCGCGCGCTTCCCGCAACATTTCCTCAGACACCGCGCAAAGATCATAGCTCACGATTCCCGCACGCTTGACGCCGTCATCCCAAATCAATACTTTGACGAACAAATCATCATAAACCCCGATATTGGGGCGCGGCTTAAAATAACCAACCAGCGGCAAACCCAGTTCCGGTGTAATCAATTCCCTTGCAAATCCGACTTTCAGCATGAAACAACCTCCTCTTTTGTCTTTCCGGGAACAGTCCAAACAACCTGTCGAGCGTAACCTTTTCGCGGTTGAAATGCAATCATTGAGCAGGCAGCCCAGGTTTCACAGGGAAAGCACGCTGAATTCATCACGGATTCAGGGATTCCTTTTGACTTTGGCATCGGCGCAATCCTTGATCCAAAAGGCCGCTGCCAGCAGCAATAAAGAGGTCCAGAGCAAGCCCCAGATAATCCAACCAAACCCGCGATACCAGGTCATGCCAATCGGCAACATCCATTTGGCAAACGGATAAAAAAAATGCTTTGTAGCATAGAGGTGCGTCAACGCATCCATCAGCACATGCAAGACCCCGCCCCAGGCAATCCGCCAGTTCCAAAACAAAACCAGCAGAGTAATCGGCAAATTAAAAATCAACGAATGCGTCAGAGCATAAGCCGGATAACCGCACCAACGACAAATAAAAGCGACAACATCCGGAATCGCGCCGACACCGGCAGCCAGCCAAAGCCGACTGGGACGGCGTTCACCCAAAACCCGCGCCAACAGAGCGGCGGAAGCAGCATGAAAACAAATATCCATGCAAATTATCCTGTAAAAAAATCAGCCTCAAGGACGGGCAGGCTGGAAGACATTGGTGATCGGATCGGCGCTGATAATCTCGTTTTTGGAAAAAATGCGAAAAACACCAGGCTCCAGTTCGAGTTTGACGCTCCCATTCGCGTAACGTTCCCGGATAATGCCCTTGTAGGTATGCTCAACGCCGGCGCCCGTGCGCAGAATGACGTTGGGCACAAAAAGCACCGGACGCGGCCGCATGCGTTCATGAACAAGCACAGGCTGCTGCGGCGTAATTTGATTGGTAAGCGTAACATCAAAATAACCGGGGGCAGTCAATTGCATAATGCGCTGACCCTGCGGGACAAAATCAATTTGCAGCTGCTCGGAGATGCGCCCCTGATTCTTAGCCTGCGTTACTCCGCGCAACTCGCCGTCCAAAAAGACGGAAACTCCGGGCGGTTCGGTTGTAACAAGAATGATGCCGCTGCTCTTGACGAGCGTAAATTCCACCGTCGTCTCGCGGTTAAAAACCACCCGATTGGTTTGTTCCTGAGGATCATAACCGCGCAACTCGCCGCGAACGACATAAGTCCCCGCCGGCACTTCCGCAGCGAAAGGCGTTTCCGCCCGAAACTCGCCGTTCAGATAAACCCGCGCGCCGGCTGGCACGGAAAGCACTTGCAGACTTCCCGGCAAAGCGATTAAAGGAGGATTAATCGTCCGGCGGTCGCCGGCCACTAAAACCAACTCGCTGCGATAGGGCGCGTATCCATCGAGTGTAATTTCAAGCGTATGCTTGCCGCTCGGCACGGACGCAAGGTCCCGTGGTGTGCGGCCAACTGCCGTGCCGTTCAATAAAATCACCGCCCCAGTCGGCGCAGAATTGATTTGCAAACGGGCAGAATCCGAAACCAGCTCCACAAACAGTTTCTGGGGGGTCCGATCGGGAACATTCACATTCACCACCCGCGGCAGATAACCCGGCACGGAAAATCTGACCGACCGCTGACCCAACGGAAAATCGGTCAGAAACAAAGGCGTCTTCCCGACACTCGCTTCGCCCAATTCGACATCAACGCCATTCGGTTTGGAGTGGATTAAAACAAGGCCGGCAACCGGCTCCAGCCTGCCCTCAACCGTCAAACGTTCGCCCGGTCGCACGGTAACAGTTTGCCGGCGTTCGCGATAATTCTCCTTGCGCCACACAAGCAAATGTTCGCCAGGCGCAACATCCGCAAGCGTTGCCGGAGCCTGCCCGACATTGACGCCGTCCAGCAAAAGCATGGCGCCGGACGGGTCGGAACCGACATAGAGCTGGCCGGAACGACCAACTGACTTGGGCGCGGGACGACAGGCGCCCAACCCCAGCGCCAGCAAAGCGGCCAAACCGATGCAAGCAAGAAGCTTCATGTCTTATTTTTTCTTCAGATAACGTTCAGTGGCAATTAATTTCTTGCGCGCATTTTCATGCCGCGCATCGGAGCGTTCCGGGATTTTCTCGCAGATAACCCGCAAACGCTCGGAGGCCTCCGGCCAATCCTTGAGCCGAATTGCGCGTTCGGCCAAAAAGAGCAGATCATCATAAACCGCCTGCAATTCACTCTCCGCTTCAGCGCGCAGCAAGACGGCGTCATTGTAAAAATCCGGCTTCGGCTCAATGGTTTCCAGATACCACTCCGCTTCGCGCAATGCGCGAATGGCTTTGGCAAGATTTTCGTGTTTGACCTCGCGCCGGTCATAAAGGCTGCGCCCGACCAATGCGGCCGCGCGCGCTGCTTCAACAAGTTTTTCCGGAGAAAGCGCCAAGGCCGCCAAGCCAAGTTCATTCATTCCGAACTCCTCAAGTCTTTCCCGTGTTTCCTTGAAGGCCGCCGGTTCCAGCGTATTGAGCACCCGCACACGATGGGTCTTCCGTCCCACGGTAATCATCATGTCCTTCAGATCCCAAACCGTCTGCGCCACACCGGAATAAGATTCTTTCAAAGCAAAAAAACCGGCCTGTTCAAGCTCGTCGCTCAGGCTCCGCATAATATCGCGATCGAGCATTTTTTTCTGGTTGCCGGCAATGGCGCGGTTATTTTTAAGATCAATGATCTGAATGGACAATTTGTCGTCCTCAAGCTCAAAGACATAACGGAAAATATTGTCCTGAGCAGCCTCAACCTTTTCATAATAAACGGTCAGGGCGTTCGCCCCGGACAAATCAGCCGGGCGCGCGCCATGCTCATCCGACGCCGCGGAATGCCATACCGCCCGGTAAATCAAGCCCACCGCGCCCGCAACCAAAGCCGCAATCATCAGCGCAAAAAGCAAGGCGCGCCAGCTCCATGGCGCGGGCGAATCGGATTTACGCCTGAACTCAATTCTACCGGACGGCTCTGCCGCCGGAGTATCAAAAAGTTTATGAACGTTGTTTTCGGAGTTAGCGTCGCTGACAACCCTGACGGTGGTGTCGCCAAGCACCAGTCTGTCGCCGACATGCAGGCGCGCTTCACGCATGGGATTCTGATTAAGCAGCGTTTGATTGGCGCTGCCCAAATCCTCCGCCCAAAGCCCATCATCCGGCTTAAAATAGAAGCGGCAATGAAAACGCGACATTACCGGATCATGCAA
>CAZMFH010000041.1:4992-5656 GCA_964565485.1 uncultured Verrucomicrobiota bacterium
TCAAAAGCTGCTACTTCAAACGTCCTGTTTTCATCATGCAAAACCACATCATTATTGGAAGAACGTCCGATCCGGATGCCATGCGGAGGCACGGTTATTTCCATGCCCTTATCGTTGCCTTCTTCGACAATCAAATGGAATTGCGCTTTGGCCATTGACAATACTTCCTGCAACGCATTCACGGATGGAGGCGGGGGGATTCGAACCCCCGTCCGAGCAAGCATCACTCCTGCATCTACGCGCGTGTCCGGTCTTTATTTTCTCGCCGCCCTGACCGCCGATCGGCAGGCTGCTCAAAACGGCCAGCGTCCTGTTGATTTCGCTGCCGGAGCCGGTCGCGCGCTCCGTCAACTAACCCGCTATCGTCGCCTTATCCGTTTAGCGGATCGTCAACGGTAAGACGTCGCGGAACAATTAAGCCGCGAGGGCCAATTCTGTATTGGCTTTTGTGTTTTTTCCCGGATTTTTTTACGAGGCCAACCGGGGTCCTCGGCGCGCCACAAGAGCTACAGCTTTCCCGTCGAAACCTGTCGCCCCCCTTAATCCCACAAAACCAGACGAACTCAAGCATTCAGAGTCGCTTTCAAAAGTCAGCTTTTGAAAGCAGTATCCAGAAACCGGAAGTCAGAATATTAAACCAAGCAAATCGCTTATCACAAATTCT
>CAZMFH010000041.1:5666-15407 GCA_964565485.1 uncultured Verrucomicrobiota bacterium
AATCACAGACAAGCTATCAAAAAGCCACATGCAAGGCAATCTTTGATTCCTTCAGCCCTCCTGCAGCTTGGCCTGTTTGCGTTGCTGAATTGAATCCAAAGCCTGTTCCATACAATCAGGACAAAGACCGTGCGAAAAAGTCAGCAGCGAATTTTCGCTGACATAATCCTCCATTTTTTGCCATTCCTTGCCGTTCACGCGCACCTTGTTGCATTTGGCGCACACGGAAATCAGGGTGTTCAAAACCCGTTTCTGCTGAAGATAGGTATTGCCGATAGTGATAATGGCCACAACCAAAACAGCGGCCGTCAGGAGAAAACCGCGGAATATATTAAAGCGCTGCGGTTCCACGCTGAAAAAAACAGCGGACATATCGCGCAATTCATTGAGCCAAACCAGCAGAATCAACATGATAAAAGTCATCAGCTGCCAGAATCCGATATAGGCAAAAGGATCCTTGGGCAACTGCACCGGCAGACTGCCATCCGCGCTTTTCTTCATCAATTGCGCCCCCCCTTCAATATCAGCCATCATCCAGAGCAAAGCTTTTGTTGGACTGGCTGCAAGCAGCTCGTGCCGGCCAGCGATTCAATAAAGTAGCGCGGACGCCCGCGCACATCCTGATAGGTGCGTCCGATGTATTCACCCAGGCAACCCATGGCGACAAACTGGGCGCCGACAAAAATAAACAAGATCGCAAAAAGCGTAAACACACCCATCGCCGCCCACTCCGACCCCCAAAGCAACCGCAAAACCAATATCAAAACACCCAGCCCCATCCCCATCAGACTCACCAAAACCCCCAACACACTTAGAATCCGCAAAGGCAAGGTGGTAATGCTTGTGATCAAATCAAACTGGAGGTTGATCAACTTCCATAAACCATATTTGGAATTGCCGGCATGGCGTTCGGCATGACGCACTTCGATTTCCGCTGTCCGGCGCGCAAAACTGTTGGCCAGCACGGGAATAAAAGTGCTGCGCTCATGGCACTGCAACATGGCCTGAACGATATGCCGGCGATAAGCGCGCAACATGCAGCCATAATCGCGCATATAGACGCCCGTCATTCTGGCCGTCATCCGGTTGACCATGAATGAGGAAACACGCCGAAAAACACTATCGCAACGCGGCACACGGATCGAACCAACCACATCCAGTCCCTCATCCATTTTATGAACCAAGGGCGCTATTTCCTCGGGAGGATTCTGCAAATCGGCATCCAGGGTAACAACAATCTCGCCGCGCGACTGCGCCAGACCGGCCATCACCGCCGCATGTTGTCCGTAATTGCGGTTAAGGAAAACCCCCACCACCGCGCCGGCATTTTGTTCCGCCGCCAACCGGATCATCCCCAGCGAACCATCGCGGCTGCCGTCATCCACCAAAATGATTTCAAAAGGCCGGCGCAAGGCGCGGCAGGTTTCCAAGGTGCGTCGAACAAGTTCCGGCAGATTGGCTTCTTCATTAAAAACAGGAATAACTATGGAAACAGAATCCAATTGATCCATGGCGCTCTTCATCCCCCTCAATCAATTCTTCCGACACAATACATCTTTAATTGCCGCAATCACATCATCAACATCTTCCGACGTCATATCGGGGAAAAACGGCAGCGAACAAATCCGCTCCGAATTCCATTCGGTAACCGGCAACATTCCCGGCTTAAACCCCATTTGCTCGCGATAATATTTCTGCAAATGTACGGCGCGAAAATGCAGTCCCGTACCGATATTGCGTTTCTTCAACTCGCCCATAAATGCGTCGCGCGTCATCCCGGCGCGCTCGATATCAAGGCGGACGATAAACAAATGCCAGGCATGGCGGATCGGGTAGGCCGGATCGCTGAGCGGCATGATTTCCGCAATACCGGCCAGATGACGCCGATAATATGCGGCCAATTCCGCGCGCTTAAGGTTAAACGCCTCCAGCCGCGCCAGTTGCCGGCTGCCCAAGACGGCGGCAATATCGGTCAGATTATATTTATAACCCGGCTCAAGCACTTCTGCTTGCGGCGAGCGCCCCTGCATGGAGCGGTCAAAAGCATCCACGCCCAAGCCATGAAATTTCAGACGGCGCACGGCAGCCAATAAATCCTGATCGTCGGAACAAAACATGCCGCCTTCGCCGGTCGTCATGTTTTTGATGGGATGAAACGAAAAAACAGCTGTGCCGCGCGCGCCGATACGCCGGTCGCGATATTCCGTGCCGGCCGCATGGGCGGCATCCTCGACAACTGCGATCCCACGCCGGTCGGCCAATTCCATGATTGGGTCCATATCCGCCGGCGCGCCCGCAAAATGCACCGGAACAATCAAACGCGTACGTTCCGAGAGCGCCGCCTCAATTGCCTGCGGACTGGCCATCAATGTGTCTCGATCAATCTCGACAAAAACCGGCCTGGCTCCGGCCAAAACGATCAGATTAACCGTGGAAACCCAGGTCATTGAAGGCGTTACCACCTCATCCCCGGGTCCGATCCCAAGCGCCTTGAGCGCCACATGCATGCCGCCGGTGGCCGAAGCCAGCGCAACAGCCGCCGGCGCGCCGACAAATTGCGCAAAGGCCTCCTCAAATTCCACGGCATACCGTCCGGTGGTGATCCATCCGGAACGCAAAACATCGCCGACAGCATTGATATCATCTTCGTTAATACTCGGCTTGGAAAAAGGCAAAAATTCCTTGCGCATTAATCATCCTCAACCTTGTTATTTCTATCGCCCCTGACGAACCAACGCAACAAACGCCGGCGGCCCATCCGAACTGCGCCGCGCCGCACTCCGTTCAATTCCAGAAAATCATCCTGCGTTTCGGATTGCCGCCCGAAAGCAACAACTCCGTCATAAAGCGCATGTTCCCCGCGCAAAACACGCAACACTTCATTTGTATCAGAAAGCGCCGGAAATACCAAGCCGCAATAATAATAGAAACCGGCGCGCGTGGTTTCATCAAAATTCCAGCTTGCCGGACGCGCATCCGGAACGGCATTTAAGTTAGCGGATATGGCCGCAAACGCCGGCGCATAGTTTTTATAACGATCCACGACGGGCAACAAAAGGCCAATGCCCATAATGTAACACAAGGCCGTTACCGCCAAACCCCGCCAAAGCAAGGGATAGTTCAGGCGAGTCAGAATTAAAACTCCAACCAGAAGAGTTCCCCCCGCCAGAATCTGCTTCCAGCCCCACCCGCCCGTCCAGGCGTGCAGGCACGGAAAGAGCGGCGCCAAGACCATGCCCAACATGCCCGTCAGGAGCGCTCCCAACCAAACTTTAAACACATACTGAAAAAAACGGCCTTGTGGTTGCCGGCACAGCATGTCCGCGGCAATCAGCGCAAAGGCCGGCGCTAAAACCGCCAGATAAATATCGCGTTTCGTGGCGCTTAAGGATAAAAGCGCCAGCCCGCCCAACCCCCAGCAAATGACAAACAAATCCGCCGGAGTCGGCATGTTTTTGCGCCACAGCGCAAACGCGATGTTTTTAATCCAAACGGCAATCGCCACAACCCACGGCAACACATAAACAGGCAGAATTCCGAAATAATACCATGGCCCCTGCATATGGCCCAACTGCACGGCTTGTCCGGTCAAACGCCCGAAATGATTTTGCCAGAACCATTCATGCCAGAGTTTCGGGCCGGCCGCCAAGCGAAATGCCGCCATCCAACCGAGGGCCGGAGCGAAGAAACAAAATGCGGCCAAACCATGCCAGGCTAAAACAGGCCGGCGCAAACACTCCCGCCAACCATCCCGCAAAATCCACGGCACAACGAGGCCGATCCAGCCGCAGCCAATAATAATCGGACCAATCCAGCCCTTGCTCAAAAACGCGCCGGCGGCCAGCAACCCGGCCAACGGCAGCAAGGCTGCGCGGCGGCCAATGTAAAATTCAGTTAACGCCCACAGCGCTGCAACGACAAAGAACATCAGCGCATTATCCACCAGAATCCAATGCGTAACATGGATAAACCCCGGCATGGTCGCCAGAATCGGCAGAGCCAACAATCCTGCCTCACGCCCAAACAAACGCCGCGCCAGCAAAAACGTCATCAACAATGTTCCCAACCCCCAGAGCGCCGAAACCAGCCGAATGGCCGTTACACGCTCCAAAACGGGCGTGAACAGCCGCAGCGCCACAGAAGCAACCACATAAGCCAGGGGCGGTTTTTCCACAAATGGCTCGCCGGCAAGATCAGGCACCAGCAAATTGCCGGAACGGCTCATGCTCAGAATGATGGCGGCTTCGCGCGGTTCATCCGGGGTCCATAATTCATGATCGCCAATACCTACCAACGCGATCAAAAGCGATAAAATAAAAATCCAGCGTGGCATAGAATGACCTGGACCCGCAACGGGATCACAACTAAAAATCATCAAAACCCAAGGCGGGCTTTGCCCGCAACCCAAATTCCCAAGCATTCATTCCAGCGCTGAATAAGATTACTCATCCTGTCTCTGTGGTGTATTCTCATCGTTTCGCTCTCAAAGATTTTGTTGCAACTGCCACAAACTTCGATTGCTGCGCAAGACCTTTCATGCCCCCTGCGTGAGCAAATTACGAACACCGCTCATCACCATTTCAACCGAAATCATCGCCAACAACAGCCCCATCAACCGTTCCAATGCCATAATCACTTTATCGCCCAACAAGCGATAAACCGTTCCCGACAACAACAACAAGAGCGTGCCCGCCGACCATGCAATCGTCAACGCCAGAATCAGAAAGCCCATCTGAGAAGGCGCCTTGGCGGAAACCAACATAACCGTGCTTATGGAAGACGGACCGGCAATTAAAGGAACAGCCAAAGGCACAATCATCGGTTCTGCATTCAATGAAGTCTGAAAAAGATTTTCCGCGCCTTTGAAGATCATTGTCAAAGCAATCAAAAACAAAATCACCCCGCCGGCAATGCTCAAAGACGGCACGGAAACCTGCAGCAGCGCCAAAATATGGCGACCCTGAAAAAGAAACAACATCAGAATCGCCAAACCAATGAGTGATTCGCGCAAAATAATGCGGAACCGCCGGCGGGGCGGCACATTCCGCAGCATGCCTATAAACAAGGGCACATTACCGATTGGATCCTGGACAATAAACAATAAAATAGCCGTCGCCAAAAGATTACTATTCATCAAAAAACCTCGTTTTCCCATGACTCATAACAACCCCGGCCATGCGATACAAGCTTTATTTTCAGGTTTGAGGAACCGTCAGGCCGGTCAGAACAGAATTGGACCTGGATTCGGAACCAAACATGCGACACCAGACAAATATGCGCCTGCCGCTCATCAACGGCGCATTTCCTGTAGAAATCGTCTGCGGATCATTTCAGGCGGGTAAGAACAATGCGGCGCACTTCCATCTCGGCCGCCGCGTGATAAACAAAAACCAGATTGAAAGGCAGATTTGAAGATTGCCGCCAACGTCCGCCCGCAGGCGCAGAACCGGCAACAACCGGCATGGCAATGCCGGCGCCGGTGGCCTCGTTTTGCTCGAGATTGATTACGCCCAACTCCAAGCCTGCCGGCGCGGCGCAGTCAAAATCAAAGGCCAATTCGTACGTACCTACCGCCAGCGGCAGTTTGGGTCCGTAAAAAACTATGCCGGGCGCATCAAACGCCGGGCGCAAGACAACCGCGCCGGAATCCGCCATGTGTCCGGCATGAAAGAACAAGGCCGCCGGCAAATCCAGCTTTTGCCCGGGCGTCAGCAAAGGCCACTTGCCGGCCGTTAAAAGCGCCAAATCAACATCAACGGCGCCGGAGCGTAAAACCAGCTCAAGCTCAAGACCGGCAAACCCGGCGTAATGCGGCGCCGGAACGGCAAACCATTCCCAATCCACACTCTGAACTTCCAAAACATGCGCAGGCGCCGGAGCGCCATTCAACCCGACGATACAATCCAGCGATCCTACGCCGCGCAGGCGCACCAGCCAGCACAAATCCGGCACAGCCCCGACACGCCAGCCGGGCGCGCGCAGAACCTGTCCAGGCTCATGAAGCGCCACATACCCGCGCGAGCCGGCCGTCTCGCTCAACACAAACTCCACGCGCTGCACTGCGCTCATTTTTTCGGCTTCAATCCGACGGGCCGGGAAACGCGGATTGCCGCGCACGGTTTCCGGCATGCTGCGCGGGGAAGCGAGGATGCGAAACGCCCACACACTCCCATCCTGCCGCAGCAACTCCAGATGCGCATTTCCACGCAAGACGGCCAATGTGGAAAAAACCGGGAAAGGACTGACTTTTTCCGGAAATAGATTTTCATGTAAAACAATATATCCGACGCCCATCCGCGCAAGTTCCCGTATTTGTTCTTCATCCAAACAACCCTGGTTGACACTTTCGAACTTGCGGAAAACATGTTCAAAATAATTTTCGGGAATGTAGGGATTATAGCCGTTTACCATACGCAAACGGTAAAGCGAAACAAAATGCTGGTAAACGGAAGCGTAATGCGAGTCGCCCGGCCAAAGCGGCAGAACCAGCAAATGCCCTTTTTTTCCGCGCGAGGCCGCATCATCCGCCACAGCCTGATAAGCGCCCTGACCGGACTCCAAACGGGAAATGGTCGGATAGACGCGAATTGCATAATTCCAGACAAGCAGTCCGGAAAAAACAACCGCAATAACCGGCGCCCAACGGCGTCCGGCGCGGATCCGCGCAAAAGCCGCCAGCGCCAGCGCGACGGCAACCGCCAGAACTGAAGGCATAAGGCAGAATATTTTTGCCGGCTGCCGGATCAAGGCATAGGGTGGAATGAATGCGCGGCAAAACCGCAATAGCGCGCCGTGCCAAGGACCGCGCGCGCCCAAAGCCAGCAACATGATTGCGCCAATACCAAGCCAGAGCAACAGCACAACAACAAGCGCGCGCCAAGCCGCCGGGCGCGCAACACGCTCTTCCGGCGCACAACCGCGCCCCAAAACAAGGCGCAGATTTTGGGCAAGCAAAAGCAGGCCGCCGACAATCAAAAACACCGTCAGCAAACTGCCAAGATAGATATGCTCGGAAGTATGCAACCGGCCGTTCCCGAAAAAGCCGCGCCATTCCGGCGAATAGTTCAAAACATCCAGCATTGACCGGCATCCTGTCGGACGCGCGACAGGCGCTTCGCCTGCCACAAACACCACAAGCATTCTCATCAGAATCGGATGCAGCAAGGCTGCCAGACCGAACAAGAAGAGCGGCCAGAGCGCCCGCAGCAAACGCAGATAGGCGCGCGCGCGCCGCCATTCAAAATCATTGCGCGCCAACAACACCAAGACGCCCCAGAACGGAACCGCCAAAACACCGAAGAAAAACACATGCTGGTCAGTCCAGGCCGAAAACAGAACACCCATCCCGGCCATTACGCCGCCGCCGGCGCGCTCATCGCGCACGGCGACATCCACACCCAGCAAAATAACCGGAATCCATAACATGGCAAACCCTGCCGGACTACCCCCAAAGAGATTAATCCAGCGAAACGGCAGAATAATACCCAACAAAGCGGCAGCGCCGGCCAGCCAGTAATCAGGCGTCCAGCGCCGCGCCATTGTCCAGGTGAAAAGAAAAGTCAGCCAGAGTGTCAAAAAACCGGTCACATTCCAACCGAACGCCCGGCCACCGAACCAGGCCAGCAACGCATAACAAAGCGAAAAGGGCGCGTAATAAGAGTCCGGCTGAAAGCGCTCACGATCGTTGCCGGTATTGAACTCATAGGCATTGTAGCCCGGCGGGGTTTGCCCAACCAGCATATCGCCCGCCAGCCAGCAGTAATACATGAACTGCAAATGATCGCCCGGCAGCATGGGCCGAACTTCAGCCGACGCCCGGTGCGCCGCCGCCGGAATACCGGCGGCAAAGAAGCGCGGCAGCGGCCAGGCAAACAACATCCAAACCGCAAACGTTACCGCGAGCGAAATGCCGCCCAGTTTCCAGAAAGAAAAATGTGTTTTCAAGGAATCCATCCTGCAGTTCCAATGCCGCTCATACGCACAAGGTATTTACTCTAAAGCCACCTTGCGCCAGGCATCGCTTTCAGTAAATTCGCGCGCGGCAAAACACCAAACCACCCAGCGCTTGCCGGACCAGTATTGCGGATTTTTCCGCGCGCGCCGCAGCAGATTAATCCGCGCCGGAGTAGCGCCCGAACCACGCACCGCCGCAAGATCAACCGGCAAGCCAAGTTCAAGCGCCAACTGATCGCCCAATCCGGCGCCGCGTTCATGCATATCACCGCCGGCATGAAAAACCAGGCAATGACTGTCGCCCAGTAAAACAAGCGGACTTTCCGAATCCGGCGCAACGGATTCGGTTGCGCCGGCCAGACACACCCGCCGCAAGGCGATTTGCTCGCGCGGCGGTCTGGATTCCTCCGGCAAAGCGCGCCACAAATCGCCGGTTATTTCCAAAACATTCCAAGCGCCGGTAAAAGCGCGTTTTGGGTAATCGTTAAAAGCCGCCGAAATTTCCTGCGCAATCAGCGAAGCCGCCAGCGCGCAACCACGCCCGGACCAGTGCGAATCCTGTCGGCAATAAAGCGCGTCGGACTCATTTTTATGGCTTAAAAAGGCCGGAGTCAAATCCAGCACATTGACGCCCTGCGAACGCAATTGCGCATAAAAATCGCGCAGCACCAGGTCAACCCGGCCAGTGAGAGCAAAAGCATCCGCAGCGGAATCATCCGGCAGATATTCGGGATAAATCACCGCCTTGGGCGGAACCGGCACAAGCAGGAGCTTAATGCCCCGCGCCGCCAATTGCGCATGAAAATCGAGTATAGCCGGCAGCGGATCGGCATATTCCGGATTTGTTGCGCGGCTGACCGGCACAGCTGCATCGCCCCAGAACCGGCCAACGCTTAAATGGCGCAATTCGGCCGCCAGATAAAGCCAGCCGTCCCCGCCGCGGATAGCCACACTTTCGGTCGTCTGCGCGGTTTGCGCGCGCGCGGCACAGAGCGCCTGGAACCGGCGCAGTTCCCCGGAATATTCCGGAGTTTCCGCCAGCGCCATTCCAGCCGCCGCCAAGACGGCAGACAAAACACGCCGCGCATAAACCCTCATGCCTTTAGAATCCCCCTGCCCCACTCGCATATAAAGGCGCAACCACAGGCCAGAAACAAGGCCGCAAAAAAGACCACCAGCGTGTTTTTAAGCGCGCCGCGGCTGTCCGAAAGCAAACCCGGCTCGCCAAACTGAACAATCTCGCTGCTCTTCAGCAAAGTTTTTACATAGAGATCGGCTTCGGTATTGTAGATATCGAGCGCATTGGTGGACACAACCGGCGCGGTCATGCCGCTGCCGTTGGCATTGGCGCGGAATTCAAGCATACGTTCAACTTCATTATAAAACTGGCGGCGGGCCTGAAATGTGGCCAGCAATTGCTCAGCATTCATCAAAGCCATTTTGGCGGGAACATATTCGGTATTCTGTTCCTGACCTTTCAATTGAATCTGCGACAACCGCTGCAATTGCTCCGCTTCCATGCCCTGTTTTTGCGCAAGATCGCGCCACAACTGTGTATCATCAACCGATTTGGCAATCGTAATCAGCGGTTCAGTCGCAGATAGCCGCTCCTGCAACCGGTCAACAGCAGCCTGTCTTTCCATTGTGTCGGATTGAGCCTGCTTTAAAAGCAAACGAACCTGGGCCAAAGCCGTCCGGATATTGTTTTTTTGAATGCTTTCCAGGTATTGCCGCATCCACTGACGCACAATCGTTACGGCTTTGTCAGGCGAATCTTCCCGCGCCACC
>CAZMFH010000042.1:0-15181 GCA_964565485.1 uncultured Verrucomicrobiota bacterium
GCAGTCCCTGAAGGGGATGAGCGATTTTATTTCGTATGATCAGGTTGCCAAGGCGTCCGAATCGCAGGGACGTCGCGATCCGACCAAGATTTTGACGATTGCAACATCGCATGTGGAGTATCAGTCGGCTTTGCGGCATTATGCGCATGTGGACTGCCCGGGCCACGCCGACTATGTGAAAAACATGATCACCGGCGCGGCGCAGATGGACGGCGCGATTTTGCCCGCCAGGTCGGTGTGCCTTCGATTGTGGTTTTTTTGAACAAGGTTGATACGGTTGATGATCCGGAACTGCTTGATCTTGTTGAGCTTGAAATTCGCGATTTGTTGACGAGCTATCAGTTTCCGGGCGATAAAACGCCCATTATCCGCGGCAGCGCCTTGAAAGCCATGGGCGCGGCCAAGCCGGATGATCCGGATGCCAAGTGTATTCAGGATCTGATGGATGCGCTCGATAATTTCATTGCCGAGCCGGTGCGTATTACCGACCAGGCCTTCCTGATGCCGATTGAGGACGTGTTTTCGATCGAAGGTCGCGGCACTGTGGTTACCGGGCGTGTTGAGCGTGGTATAATCAAGGTTGGCGAAGATGTAGAGATTGTTGGTTTGCGTCCGACAACCAAAACGGTTGTAACCGGGGTGGAAATGTTCCGCAAGCTTTTGGATGAAGGGCGCGCCGGCGATAATGTTGGGTGTTTGTTGCGCGGCACGAAGAAAGAGGATGTGCAGCGCGGCCAGGTGCTTGCGAAGCCTGGTTCGATTACGCCGCATACGCATTTCAAGGGGCAGGTTTATGTGCTGACCAAGGAAGAAGGCGGCCGGCATACCTCGTTTTTCAAGGGGTATCGTCCACAATTTTATTTCCGGACAACGGATGTTACCGGTTCGGTGGAGTTGCCGGAAGGTGTCGAGATGGTCATGCCGGGCGATAATATCGCCGTGGAAGTCAAGCTGATCGCCCCGATCGCAATGGAGAAAGGTGTGCGTTTCGCGATCCGCGAGGGCGGACGCACGGTTGGCGCCGGACAGGTTACGGAAATAATTGCGTAATTAGATGGCGGTTGACAAACGGCTTTTGATTACATTGAACGGATAATTTAGTATGGCGCGTGAAATTATAACTTTGGCGTGTAATGAGTGTAAGCGCCGCAATTATACGACGACCAAAGACAAGAAACTGACGCCGGACAGGTTGGAGATAAAAAAATATTGTCGCTTTGAGCGTAAGCACACCGTGCATCGCGAGATTCGGTAAAATCCTATCTTGTTTAACGATACGGCAGTAGCTCAATTGGCAGAGTACCGGTCTCCAAAACCGGGTGTTGTGGGTTCAAGTCCCCCCTGCCCTGCCATTTTTGGAATGGTTTTGCGGAGAAGCGTCGGATTAGTGAAAAAAATCACGGCATTTATATTGCGGTTTGTCGCTTTTTTTGGCGAAGTCAGCGCCGAGCTGAAGAAATCCGCTTGGCCTGCGCCTTCGGAATTGGTTGATTCGACGATTGTAGTGATTTTGTCGGTAGTTGTTCTGGGGGTGTTTGTCGGATTCAGCGATCTGGTGTTAATGCGTATTTTAAAATTGATTTTGTAATCGGCCGGGACTCCGAGGTTCAGGTATGGACAAGCAATGGTTTGTAATTCATGCGCTGACTGGCAAGGAGGTCAGGGTTCGTGATAGCTTGCTGCGGCGGATCAAGACCGAGGAAATGGGCGACCTGGTCGGTGATGTGATTATTCCGTCCGAAAAAGTTTCCGAGGTCAAGAAGGGCAAAAAGAGTACAAGCACACGGATGTTTTATCCTGGTTACGTTCTGATTCAGATCAGTTTGTACAAGGAAGACGGCAAGCTTAATGAGCGTGCCTGGTATTTTGTTAATGAGACTCCCGGTGTCATTGGTTTTTTGGGCGGTGACAGGCCGACGCCAATGCGGACGCAGGAGGTCGAGGCGATTGTTTATCAGGTGGAGGACAAGAAGGAGAAGGTCAAACCGAAAGTTCATTTTGAGCCTGGCGAAACGGTGAAAATCAATGACGGGCCGTTCCTGAATTTTAATGGTTTGATTGAAGAAGTTGATCCGGAGCGTGGGAAACTGAAGGTTTCTGTGTCAATTTTTGGGCGCACTGCTCCGGTCGAGCTGGAATATTGGCAAATCGAACGCGTATAAAGATTTTGATGCCGCGGGCAGTGGAATTGTGTGCGCGGCGGAGGGCAAGCGAGGCAGTATGGCAAAGAAAGTTAGCGCAATCATCAGGCTGCAGATTACCGCCGGACAGGCTAATCCTGCGCCTCCGGTTGGTCCGGCGCTGGGTCAGCAGGGCGTGAATATCATGGCTTTTTGCAAGGAATTCAATGCTGCAACTCAGTCGCAGAGCGGGTTGATTCTGCCCGTTGTGATCACGGTTTATCAGGACAAATCCTTTACTTTTATTGTCAAAAGTCCACCGGCCGCCGTTTTATTGAAACAGGCTGCCGGTTTGGCCAAGGGGTCGGGGGTGCCCAACCGTGAAAAAGTCGGCAAGGTAACGCGAAGCCAGATTCGTGAAATTGTAAAAACAAAACAAAATGATTTAAATGCGTCCCAGTCGGAACGCGCCATGCGGATGATTGAGGGCACGGCGCGGAGCATGGGCATTGATGTGGTGGAGTAATTTTTATGGCCGATCACGGTAAACGCTATCGGGCGATTCGGGAAAAGGTTGTTCAAAAAGTTTATGAACTGGCGGAGGCGGTTGCTTTCGTCAAGGCCAATCCGGCCGCCAAATTTAATGAAAGCATTGATATTGCCTTCCGGCTTGGCGTGGATTTCAAGAAATCCGAACAAGCTGTGCGCGGGTCGGTAAGTTTGCCGCATGGCACCGGCAAGAACGTGCGGGTGCTTGTGTTTGCGTCCGGCGCGGCGGCGGATGCGGCGCGTGCTGCCGGGGCGGATTATGTTGGTTTTGAGGATTTGATCGCCAAAATTCAAGCCGGTTGGTCGGATTTTGACATAGCTGTTTCGACGACGGACGCAATGAAGGAAGTGCGCAAGCTGGGTAAATTCCTTGGTCCGCGCGGATTGATGCCGAATCCCAAGACCGGGACGGTAACTGATGATTTGCCGACAGCGATCAAACAGTTCAAGGCTGGGCGTGTGGAATTCCGGATGGATCGTCATGGTAATGTGATGGTGCCTTTCGGCAAGTGTTCGTTTGAGGCGCAAAAACTGATTGAAAACGCGCAGACTGTTATTGACGCGCTGTTGGCGGCTCGTCCTGCGGCAACCAAAGGTGTGTTTGTGAAGCGCTGCGTGGTTAGTTCCACGATGGGCGTTGGCTTGCCGGTGGCAGTGCGTGAGGTTGTCAAATAGATGGATTGTGATGATTTTTTAGGGAAAAGCGTATGAGGCTTGAAAAAAAAGCGATTGTCAGCGAACTGCAGGAAGGTCTGAAGGGGGCCAGTGTGGTTATTCTGACAGATTACCGTGGGCTCAAGGTCCGGCAGGGTGAGGATTTGCGCCGCCGTTTGGCCAAGGTTAATGCCCGTTTTAACGTTGTTAAAAACAGTTTTTTGCGGATTGCATTATCTGAAGCGCCTTGGATGCGCGTTGATGATGTGTTCGGCACGCCGACGGCGGTGGTGATTGGCCGTGGCGACGCGATCGAAACGGCCAAGGTTGTGGCGGGTTTTCAGCAGGAGCAAAAAATTCTTGCGATCAAACGCTGCTTTTTGGACAACCGTCTCTTGTCGCCGTCTGATGTGGAAGCTTTGGTGCAGTTGCCTTCCCGCCAGGTTTTGTTGGGTATGTTTGTGGGCGCTTTGGCCGCGCCTATGTCAATGATGGTTGGGGTGTTCAAGCAGAAAATGTCCAGTATCGTCTATGCCCTGAAGGCGGTGCAGGAAAAGAAATCAATGTCGTAATAAGTCTGAATAGGGTACCAGAGGAGAGCATATCATGACGGATGCAGTAAAAATGGAAACCGAAGAAAAGCCTAAACAGGATGTTCAGTTGGAAGGTAAAATGGCTGAATTTGTAAGCTGGATTGAGGGCATCAGTGTCCTTGAATTGTCCAAGCTTGTCAAAGCTCTGGAACAGCGTCTTGGTGT
Organism: uncultured Verrucomicrobiota bacterium; assembly: GCA_964565485.1. Lineage (GTDB taxonomy): Bacteria > Verrucomicrobiota > Kiritimatiellia > JAAZAB01 > JAAZAB01 > CAZMFH01. The sequence continues at coordinate 4,082 of CAZMFH010000042.1, forward strand.
TTCGGCGGCGGCGCCGATGGTGGCGATGGCGGCCGGCGGCGCGGGCGGCGGAGCCGCTGCGGGAGCTGCGGCGGAAGCCAAGACGGAGTTCACTGTTGTTTTGGCGAATGCCGGCGCCCAGAAAATTCAGGTGATCAAGGAAATTCGCGCCATTACCGGATTGGGTTTGAAGGAATCCAAGGATCTCGTGGAAGGCGCGCCCAAGACAGTCAAGGACGGCGTCTCCAAGGAAGAGGCTGACAAGCTTAAAGAGCAGCTTGAAAAAGCCGGCGCCAAAGTTGAAATAAAATAAATTCAATTTAGCCCGAATCGGAAGGAGTGCGGGTGGAATGGATTCGGGTGTGTTGCTTTGCGCGCAGTCTTTCGGGATTGCGCGCTTGTAGCTTGTTGGGGCGCGGGTTTGTTTGCATCCAGGCCGCTTGTGACCGGGTATGAAATGGCAAGGTCGGAGCGGAACATTGAGTTGTCGGGTTTTGGCTTGCCGGGAGGAAGGTGAGGCATGACGGATCGTATTAATGTCGGAAAACTGAAGGACGTAATTGAGCCTCCGGATTTGATTGAAATTCAGACCAGGTCGTATAAGGACTTCCTGCAACTGGATGTGCCGTCAAACAAGCGCCGGGATGTCGGATTGCAGGCGGTTTTCAAGGAGGTCTTTCCGATTGTCAGTTATGATGACCGGTATGTGCTTGATTTTGTCCGGTATGAATTTGTGCCTTCCCGGAAAAACCCCGATCAATGCCTGAAAGACGGCGATTCTTTCGCGGCGGCGCTGCATGTTACTTTTCGTTTGAAAAGTGAGGAGGGCATTTGCGAGGAAGTTGTCTACATGGGCGAAATCCCCGTTATGACCGAAAGCGGCAGTTTCGTGATTAATGGCGCTGAGCGTGTGGTTGTCAGTCAGTTGCATCGTTCGCCGGGAATTTGTTTTGAGCAGGCGCCTCATGCGAACGGTTCAACTATTTATTCCTTCCGCCTGATACCGGATCATGGCTCGTGGGTTGAGGTTCGTTTTGACGCCAATAATCTGATCAATATTTATCTGGATCGCCAGCATCGGCGGCGCAAATTCCTCGCGTCTACTTTCTTGCGTTCGATCGGCTACGGCTCCGATGAAGAACTGCTGGCGCTCTTCTATCGTATTGAGAAAATCAAACTGAACGAAGAGTTGACCGACGATCGGTTGGCGCACCGTCTGCTCAAGGAGGATATCATTGATGTCGAGTCCCAGGCGATTCTCGGCCGGCGTTTTGATCCGCTTTCGCGCAATCTGATCAAACAGATGAAGGCGGCCAGGTTTGAAGCCGTTGACGTGGTGGATGTTTCCTGGGATGAAGGAATGATGGCGCGTAATATTCAAAAGGATCCCACCAATTCCGAGGAAGATGCGCTGAAGGATATTTTCAAGAAACTGCGGCCGGGCGATCCGCCCACGGTCAATAACGCCAGGCAGATGCTCAAGGCGCTCTTTTTTGATCCGCGCCGTTTTGATCTGGGCCGGGTGGGCCGGCACAAGATCAATCAGAAACTGAATTTGAAGGCGGACAAAACTCTGCGCGCGCTTGACAACGAAGATTTTATCGAAGCCCTGCGCTATCTGATCAATCTTTCGCGCGGCAAGGGTGTGATTGACGATATTGATCATCTCGGCAGCCGGCGTCTGCGGACGGTCGGCGAGCTGGTGGAAAATCAATGCCGGGTTGGCTTGGCGCGGACGCAGCGCACTTTGCGCGAGCGCATGGTCTTCATGGATTCGACCATTGAAAAAATTACGCCGCAACGTCTGATCAATCCCAAATCGCTTTCCGCTTCCGTGCAGGATTTCTTTGCGCGCAGCCAGTTAAGCCAGTTTATGGATCAGACCAATCCGCTCTCCGAACTGACGCACAAGCGCCGTTTGAGCGCGCTGGGACCTGGCGGACTCAGCCGGGATCGCGCCGGTTTTGAGGTGCGCGATGTGCATAGCAGCCATTATGGACGCATTTGCCCGATTGAGACTCCTGAAGGTCCGAATATCGGGTTGATTTCCTCATTGGGCACATATGCGCGGATCAATGATTTTGGCTTTATTGAAACGCCCTATCGTAAAGTGCGTGATGGAGCGGTAACGCACGAAGTCGAATATCTCTCCGCTGATGTGGAAGAGCGTTTTGTGATTGCGCAGGCCAATGCGGCGGTTGATGACAAGGGGCGCTTTAAGGAAGACAATGTTTCCGTGCGCTATCGCGGCGAGTTTCTGGAAATGCCCAAAAGCACCGTGCAATACATGGATGCTTCGCCCAAGCAGGTGGTCAGCGTGGCGGCCGGTTTGATTCCTTTCCTTGAGCATGATGACGCCAACCGCGCCTTGATGGGTTCCAACATGATGCGGCAGGCAGTGCCCTTGATCCAATCTGAGCGTCCTTATGTGATCACGGGGCTGGAGCAACGGGTGGCCATGGATTCGCGTGTTGTGGTCAAGGCCGTTGAGCCGGGTAAGGTGGCCTATGTTTCGGCGGAGAAAATCATTGTTACGGCAGACGGCAAAATGCCGCGGAAAGGCGCCAGGGATTCCGAGCAGGGACGCACCTATGATTTGCGTAAATTCATGCGTTCCAATGCCGGCACGTGCATGAATCAAAAACCGGTTGTGCGCGTCGGGCAGCGTGTGGTCAAGGATATGGTTTTGGCCGATGGCCCCAATACCGCCTCCGGCGAGCTGGCGCTGGGGCGTAATCTGCTGGTGGCCTTCATGCCTTGGTGCGGTTATAATTTTGAGGACGCCATTCTGGTCAGCGAGCGGGTGGTGCGCGATGACCTTTTTACTTCGGTGCATATCGAAAAGTTTGAGGTCAGCGCGCGCGATACCAAGCTTGGTCCGGAGGAAATTACGCGTGATATTCCCAATGTCGGCGAAGAGGCTTTGCGCAATCTGGGTAGCGACGGCGTCATTCGCGTTGGCGCGGAAGTGAAGCCGGGCGATATTCTGGTCGGCAAGATCACGCCCAAGAGCGAGACGGAACTGGCGCCGGAAGAACGTTTGTTGCGCGCCATTTTTGGCGAAAAGGCCGCCGATGTGCGCGATACATCCCTGACCGTGCCCAGCGGCACGGAAGGTATTGTTATGGAAGTCAGCACGTCGGCGCAGCAAAACGTGGCGCGCGAAAAAATGAGCAACAAGGCGCGCCGCCAGCAAAACAAGCAGATTGAAGAGGATTTTAAATCCAAGAGTCAACATTTGACCGAACAGTTGACCGAGGCGTTCAGCAATGTTCTGCTGGGCGAGAAAATCCCGCTCGAAGTGGTCAATGCGGAAACCGGCGAAATTATTATTCCGGCCAATCGCAAGATCACCAAGTTTCTCTTGCGCAAGCTGGCTTTGAACTGGGCCAATATGGAGATGGATCCGAGCCCGATCCGGGAGCGCATTCAGGGTATTATTCGTGAATTCCGTCCGAAGTTTGATGATATCAGCCACGAGCGCGAGGAAGCGTTGCACCGCCTTTCGAGCGGTGATTTTGCGGATGACGGCATTGTCAAGCAGGTCAAGGTTTATGTGGCCAGCAAGAAGCGTCTGGAGGTGGGCGATAAAATGGCGGGACGGCACGGCAATAAAGGCGTTGTGGCGCGTATCGTCAAGGACGAAGACATGCCTTTTCTTCCGGACGGACAGCCGGTGGATATTGTGCTTAATCCGCTTGGCGTGCCTTCGCGCATGAATGTCGGGCAGTTGCTGGAAACGCAATTCGGTTGGGTTTGCAAAGAGCTTGGTTTGTATGTTACCACCCCGATTTTTGATGGAATCGCCGAGGCGGATCTCAAGATCAAATTGCGTGAAGCCAAGCTTTCGGAAACCGGCAAAACTGTTTTGTGCGACGGCCGCACCGGTAAACCCTTTGAGCAGCCGGTCACAGTTGGAATTATTTACATGTGTAAATTGCACCATCTGGTCAGCGACAAGATTCATGCGCGCGCTGTCGGTCCGTATTCGCTGGTGACGCAGCAGCCGCTGGGAGGCAAGGCGCAATACGGCGGCCAGCGTTTCGGCGAAATGGAAGTGTGGGCGCTCGAGGCTTATTCGGCGGCCTATGCGTTGCAGGAAATGCTGACCGTCAAGAGCGATGATGTTGCCGGACGCACCCGCATTTATGAGTCCATTGTCAAGGGCGAAAATGTGATTGAGCCGGGTATGCCGGAATCTTTTAACGTGCTGATCAAGGAGCTGCAGAGTCTGGCGTTGGATATAAGGTTGCAGGGGTCGGAAGATAAAACGCGCAAACTGCAGAAAATTTAAACCACATCAATCGGAAAGCAGGAGGCTGTGTGGAAACGATTAGCTTAAAGGGCAATGCGGAGAACTATAAAGCTTCGGATTTTGATGCGGTAACAATCGGGCTGGCTTCGCCGGAAACAGTCCGATCCTGGAGTTTCGGAGAGGTTAAAAATCCCGAGACGATCAACTATCGCACCTACAAACCCGAACGGGGCGGTTTGTTCTGCGAGCGTATTTTTGGGCCTCAGCGCGACTGGGAATGTTGTTGCGGCAAATACAAGCGGATTAAACACAAGGGTGTTGTCTGCGACCGTTGCGGCGTCGAGGTTACGCTTTCGCGTGTGCGCCGGGAACGGATGGGGCATATCGAGCTGGCTGTTCCGGTTGCGCATATCTGGTTTGCCAAGTCCACTCCCAGCCGGATCGGACTGGTGCTTGACATCACGGCGCGCAGTCTGGAACGTGTTTTGTATTATGAGGATTATATTGTTATTGATCCGGGCAAAACGCCGCTTAAACAAATGCAGATCCTCAATGAAGATGAGTACCGCGAGGCGCTCGGAAATTACGGCGAGGAATTTGTGGCGCGCATGGGCGCCGAGGCGGTCCGTGATCTGATGAAAAAGCTGGATATGGCCGCGATCATGGGCGCGCTTGAAAATGAAATGGCGGCGACGCGCAGCCAGCAGACGCGCAAGAAACTGGCCAACCGTATGAAGGTGATCGAGAGCCTGCGGGTTAACGGCATGCGTCCCGAATGGATGATCATGGAGGTTTTGCCGGTTATTCCGCCTGATTTGCGTCCGCTTGTGCCGCTGGAGGGGGGGCGTTTCGCGACTTCGGATTTAAACGACTTGTATCGGCGTGTTATTAACCGCAATAACCGGCTCAAAAATCTTTTGATTCTCAAGACGCCGGATGTGATTATCCGCAACGAAAAACGCATGTTGCAGGAAGCCGTGGACGCTCTGCTGGATAACGGGCGGCACGGGCGTCCGGTTATGGGCACGGGGAATCGGCCTTTAAAATCGTTGAGCGATATGCTCAAAGGCAAACAGGGGCGCTTCCGCCAGAATTTGCTGGGTAAACGCGTGGATTATTCCGGGCGCTCAGTGATTGTGATCGGGCCGGAACTGGCTTTGCATCAATGCGGACTGCCCAAGCGCATGGCGCTGACCTTGTTCGAGCCTTTCATTATCCGGTGCCTGAAGCAAAAAGGCATTGTTCATACCGTGCGTGCCGCCAAAAAAATGATTGAAAACCAGGACGATGAAGTTTGGGATGCGCTTGATGAGGTGATCAAAGGCAAAACCGTGATGCTCAACCGCGCGCCGACTTTGCATCGTCTGAGCGTCCAGTCCTTTGAGCCGATTTTGATTGAGGGCGGCGCCATTCAGGTGCATCCGCTGGTTTGCACCGCTTTTAACGCCGATTTTGACGGCGATCAGATGGCGGTGCATGTGCCGCTTTCTGTCGAGGCGCAGCTTGAATCGCGCCTGTTGATGCTCTCCACCAACAACCTTTTTAATCCATCGAGCGGCAAGCCGGTCATGACGCCAACCCAGGATATTGCGCTCGGCATTTATTATCTGACGCTCGGCCCGAATGCCAACAAGAAAGAGCCGTTTCTCAGCAAGGCTGAGGCGGATGCCGGCGGACATTTGCCTGTCTTTGCCGATGCCGACGAGGTGCAGTTTGCCTATGACACCGGCGCGGTCAAAGTGCATACGCCGATCCGTTTCCGCAATCCTGATTTCATGAAGGAAAAGACGGTTTATGGCAAGCTTGATCAACGGGTGATTGAAACTACCGTCGGACGTGTTTTCTTTAACCGCGTTTTTCCCTATGCGCTTGGGTTCGTCAACGAAACGGTTACCAAAAAACTGCTTGGCACGATTATTTGGCAGTGTTATCGGGCGGCGGGGCACGAAGAAACCGTGCGCATGCTTGATGCTCTGAAGGAACTTGGTTTCCGGCACGCCACGTTGACCGGTATTTCCATCGGGCTGGTGGATATGATTGCGCCGGACAACAAAGCCGACATTATTGCGGAAGCGCGCCGGCAGGTCAAGGAGGTTGACCGGCAATACCAAAAGGGTATTATTACCGACGGCGAGCGTTACAATAAAATTATTGATATTTGGACCAGCGCCACCGACGAGACCGCTTCCACCATGTTGGACAACATGCAGAAGAAACAGCGGGACGGCACACCCAATCCGCTTTTCATGATGGTTGATTCCGGCGCACGCGGCAGTCGTCAGCAGATTCGTCAGCTGGCCGGCATGCGTGGATTGATGGCCAAGCCGTCCGGTGAAATCATTGAGCGTCCGATCATCTCCAATTTCCGCGAAGGCTTGAGCGTCCTGGAATATTTCATCAGCACACATGGCGCCCGCAAGGGTCTGGCCGATACGGCGCTCAAGACCGCCGATGCCGGCTATCTGACCCGCAAGCTTGTGGATGTGGCGCAGGATGTGATTGTGACTGAGCAGGATTGCAACACGCTGAACGGTATTCGTGTTTCAGAAATCAGCGGCGGCGTGGAAATTCCGCTTAGCGCGCGCATTGTCGGGCGCACGGCGCTGGAGGATATCCGGCATCCGCGAACGCAGGAGCGCATCGTGGCGGCCGGCCAGAATATCAGCGAAGCCGCTGCAGAGGCAATCGAAAAGGCCGATATCGAACAGGTAAAAATCCGGAGCGTTTTGACCTGTGAAACGCGGCGCGGCGTGTGCGCCAAGTGTTACGGCAGCGATTTGACAACCGGCAAGACTGTTGAGTTGGGCACGGCGGTGGGGATTATCGCCGCGCAATCCATCGGCGAACCGGGCACACAATTGACCATGCGGACTTTCCATATCGGCGGCGCAGCCAGTTCGCTGGCCGGTCAAACCGAAATCAAGGCCAAAAACACGGGTGTCGTGCATTTTGATGAAGCGCGCATGGTGCGCGATTCGCAGGGCAACAATATCGTTTTGAATAAAAACGGATCGGTGGTTATTCAAAACAAGGATGGTGTTGAAATCGAGCGGCACACGCTTGTGGTTGGTTCGGTTATTGCGGTCAATGAGGGCGATACGGTGGAGAAGGGGCGCGTGTTCGTGCGTTGGGAGCCGCATAGCGTGCCGATTATTGCCGAACAGGCTGGTGTTGTGCAGTTCCGTGATTTTGTCGAAAATATTTCGATGAAAATCGAAGTTGATCAAATCACCGGATTTAAACGCATCTTGATTCTGGACTACCGCGAGGATTTGCATCCGCAAATCATCATCAAGGATCCGGCCACCAATGCCGTTCTGGCCAATTACAGCATTCCTTCCGGCGCTTATGTTTTTGTGGCCAAGGGCAGCGAGGTTGCGCCCGGCGCAGTGTTGGCCAAGACGCCGCGCAAGGAGGCCAAAACCAAGGATATTACCGGCGGCTTGCCGCGTGTTGCGGAACTCTTTGAGGCGCGGCGGCCGAAGGACGCGGCGGAAATTTCGCGCATTGCCGGCGTGGTTGATTTTGGCGGTATCCAGCGTGGCGCGCGCCGTTTGATTGTGAAAGACGCCGCCACAGGTGATCAGGAGGAGCATGTTATTCCGCTCGGCAAACACATCATTGTCTTTAAGGGCGATTATGTGGAAAAAGGCGAACCATTGACCGAAGGTCCGGTGGTGCCGCAGGAAATTCTGGAAGTTTGTGGCCCGCAGGAATTGCAGGAATATCTGGTCAACGAAGTCCAGGAGGTTTATCGTTTGCAGGGCGTGGAAATTAATGACAAGCACATCGAGGTCATTGTGCGCCAGATGTTGAAGAAGGTGCGTATTACCGATTCGGGCGATACGGAATTTCTCTGGAACGAATTGGTGGATAAATATTATTTTCAGGAGATCAACCAGAAGGCCATGTCCGAGGGCAAACGTCCGGCGGAAGCTTCGCCGGCCCTCTTGGGTGTTACCAAGGCCTCCATTGAAACCGAAAGCTTTATTTCTGCGGCGTCTTTCCAGGAGACAACGCGCGTTCTGACTTCGGCGGCGATTCTCGGCAAGGTTGATCGCCTCTTTGGTTTCAAGGAAAATGTCATCATGGGGCATTTGATTCCGGCCGGTGTCGGGTTCCCCGCCAACAAGTATTTGAAGCTTGTCCAGTTGTGCGAGCCGATTCAGGAAGATATTCTGCCCAAGCCTGAGAATGAGGATGAAAATAAATTAAAAAAATTGCTCGATTAAGCTGGCGTTAAAAAAAAAATGTGTTAGAATGTCGCTTTTTTGAAGAAGGAAAGAAGTATGCCGACAATCAATCAGTTGATCAAAAAAGGCCGTCGCAAGCTGATCAATCGCAGCAAGTCTCCGGCGTTGTCGGGCTGTCCGCAGCGGCGGGGAGTCTGTCTCGCTGTGCGTGTTATGACGCCCAAAAAACCGAATTCGGCGTTGCGCAAGGTCGCGCGTGTGCGTATGACCAATGGCGAAGAGGTGACGGCATACATCCCCGGCGAGGGGCATAACTTGCAGGAACACAGTATTGTGCTTGTGCGCGGGGGACGCGTCAAGGATTTGGGCGGCGTGCGTTATCATATTGTGCGCGGAACGCTTGATGCGGTGGGAGTGGCAAATCGCAAACGTGGACGCTCGAAATATGGCGCCAAACGCGCCAAGGAACAAAAGTAAAATCGGCGGATCAATATGGCAAGACGACATAAATCGGAACAACGCGAGGTCGCTCCGGATCTGCGCTTTAACAGCAAAATGGTGGCGCGCCTGATTAACAGTGTGATGGTGGACGGCAAGAAATCGGTGGCCGAGTCAATTATTTACAATATGCTTGAGTTCATCAGGGAACAGAGCAAGGAAGATCCGATGGAAACCTTGATGCGGGCCGTGGACAATATGAAGCCCAAGGTCGAGGTTAAATCGCGGCGGGTGGGTGGCGCGACTTATCAGGTGCCGGTCGAAGTCAGCTCCGAACGGCAGCTGGCATTGGCCATGCGCTGGCTGATTCAGTATTCGCGCGCGCGGCGCGGAGTAACGCGCGCCCGGGCCATGGGGCAGGAAATTTTGGATGCTTATAAGAATCAGGGCAATGTAATCAAGAAGCGGGATGACACCCACAAAATGGCGCAGGCCAACAAGGCGTTTGCGCATTACAAGTGGTAAGTTCCGGCGGTTTATATTATGGTGTCTGTTTTGAAACAACGCGCTAATGGGTTGAAGCAGGACGGCGCATCGGAGCATGGTTCCGATGGCGGCGGCGCTTTGGCGTGCCTGCGTAATTTTGGGATTATGGCCCATATTGACGCCGGCAAAACGACGCTGACTGAGCGTATCCTTTTTTATACCGGACGCCTGCATAAGATGGGCGAAGTGTACGAAGGCGCCGCAACGATGGATTGGATGATTCAGGAACAGGAACGCGGCATCACCATCACCAGCGCGGCCACAACCTGTTCGTGGCGTGATTGCCGCATTAATATCATTGACACGCCGGGGCATGTTGACTTTACCGCCGAAGTGGAGCGTTCCTTGCGCGTGCTTGACGGCGCTGTCGCCGTTTTTTGCGCAGTTGGCGGGGTGCAGCCGCAGTCGGAAACGGTCTGGCATCAGGCTGACCGTTACGGTGTGCCGCGCGTGGCTTTCATCAATAAAATGGATCGCGTCGGCGCCGATTTCAAACAGGTTTTGCGGCAGCTCAGGGAGCGGCTCAATGCCCAGGTTGTGGCGCTGCAATTGCCTTTGGGCGCCGAGGAGCATTTCCGGGGCGTTATAGATTTGATTGCCATGAAGGCGCTGATTTTTGAAGATGCTGACCTTGGTTCCGTGGTTGGGGTGCGGGAAATTCCGCCGGAATATGCGGTTGCCGCCGAAACGGCGCGCGCCGAATTGATGGAGAAAGTTGCCGAGGCGGATGAAGTCGTTTTGGAGGCTTATCTGGCCAATCCGGAAGTGCCTGCCGCCTTGCTCAAGCAGGGTCTGCGTCGGGCGGTGCTGGCGCGCAAATTGACGCCGGTTTTGTGTGGAGCGGCTTTGCGCAACAAGGGGGTGCAGTCGCTTCTGGACGCTGTTGTGGATTATTTGCCCTCGCCGCTGGATGTGCCGCCTGTGGAAGGGTTTCATCCCAAGACGGAGGCGCGTGTGGTTTGCCGGGCGGATGTGCGCGAAGCGCTTTGCGTGTTGGCCTTCAAAATTGCCAATAATCCTTATATGGGCAAAATTATTTTCTGCCGCGTTTATGCCGGGCAACTGCGCAAGGGCCAGAATGTATTTAATCCGCGCACGCGCCGGCGCGAACGGGTGATGCGGCTTCTGCGTTTGCACGCTGATGAATATACGGATGTCGAGGCGGTTGGCGCAGGTGAAATCTGCGGTCTGTCCGGCATGAAGGATATTTGTACGGGCGATACGCTTTGTCTCGAAAACAAACCGTTGATTCTGGAGAAAATTGTTTTTCCTGAACCGGTTGTTGCGATGGCGATTGAACCGAAGACACAGGCGGATCGCGAGAATTTGCTGAACGCTTTGAATGCGCTTGGCGAAGAAGATCCGACTTTCAAGGTGAGCGTGGATGAAGATACCGGCCAGACTTTGATCAATGGCATGGGTGAATTACATCTTGAGATAATCAAGGATCGTTTGTTGCGGGAATACAAGGTGCAGGCCAATGCCGGTGTGCCGATGGTGGCTTATCGAGAGACGGTTACGGCGGCAGCGGCGGCGGAGTATGTGTTTGATCGCGAAATTGGCGGGCACCGGCAGTTTGCGCGCTTGTCCTTGCAGGTTGCTCCGCGTCAGCGCCGTTCCGGCAATGTGGTGGAGGTTGATTTGCCGCGCGAAAAATTGCCGGCTGAATTTTGCGAGGCGGTGCGGTTG
>CAZMFH010000043.1:0-14355 GCA_964565485.1 uncultured Verrucomicrobiota bacterium
GGATTGTCGCTGCGCGGTGGCAACGCGGAGAGCGAACAGGCAATCGCAAGTCGGTGTTGATTGTCGGCGCCGGCGACGCCGGCGCCATGATTGCGCGGGAAATGCTCTCCAGCCGACATATTCAAATCGAACCGGTTGGTTTTGTGGATGATGATCCCGTTAAACAAAAGAAGTCCATTCATGGTTTGCCGGTGCTGGGCACACGCAATGATATTCCGCAGTTGGTTCGGAAATGCGGCATTGAGGAAGTGGTGATCGCGATTCCCACCGCCCCCGGACGGGTTGTACGCGAAATTCGCGCTTTGTGCGAGGCCGCCCGCGTGCCGTCGCGCACCATGCCGGGCATGTATGAAATTCTGTCCGGCAAAATCAGCGTCAACCAATTGCGCAACGTGGATATTGAGGATTTGTTGCGGCGTGAACCTGTGCGCACAAATACGCAGGATGTGGCGGCCATGCTGGCCGGCAAAAAGGTTATGATCACCGGCGCCGGCGGTTCAATCGGCTCCGAACTCTGCCGCCAGATTGCGCAAATCGGCCCCGCATCGCTGATCCTGCTGGGACATGGCGAAAACAGTTTGTTTCAAATTGAAGCGGAGTTGCGCCGACGCTGGCCGCAAATCGCGCCAAATGTGATTGTGGCCGATATCCGTGATGAACAGCGTCTGCGCGCTGTTTTTGAAAGGACCAGACCCAATGTCCTCTTCCATGCTGCGGCGCACAAACATGTCCCCATGATGGAATCGAACAGCGAGGATGCAATAACCAACAATATCGGCGGCACCCGCACGCTTGTGCGTCTGGCGGAGCAATGCGGCGTGGAACGCTTTGTGTTGATTTCGTCCGACAAGGCGGTCAATCCGGCCAACATTATGGGCGCCACAAAACGCGCAGCCGAAATCATCGTCCAGAACACCGCCCGGCGCACAGGACGCCGCTACGTTTCCGTGCGCTTCGGCAATGTCTTGGGAAGCCGCGGCAGCGTTGTGCCAATGTTCCGCGAGCAGATTGCGCGCGGCGGGCCGGTTACAGTCACACATCCGGAAGTGAAGCGTTATTTTATGACCATCCCGGAAGCAGTGCAACTGGTGTTGCAGGCGGCAACATTGGCAGACAAGGAATGTTGCGGCGCCGTTTTTGTGCTGGACATGGGCGAGCCGATCAAAATTGTTGATCTGGCCAAGGATTTGATTGCCTTGTCCGGCAAGGAGCTGGGCCGGGACATTGAAATTGTCTTCACCGGCTTGCGTTCCGGCGAAAAGCTTTTTGAGGAATTATTCAGGGAAGGCGAAAATTACACGCGCACCCGGCATGAGAAAATTTTTATTGCTCACGGCGAGCCGCTGCTCGGCGCAGGCGGGACGGAGCAAACTGATTTGTCCGCGAAATTAAACGCACATCTGGAAGCGCTCTTGCAGGCGGCAGGCAAAGGCGACCCCGGCGAGGCGTTGCGGCTGTTGCGGAAAATTGTGCCAAACTACAAGCCGCCCGAGCCGTCGCCTTAGCGCGGCGCTTGCCCAGTCCGGAAGGATGCCTGTTATGCCTGATTGCGCAATTGCGGTTAACAACCTGACCAAGGTTTACCGGCTTTATCACCGTCCGCTTGACCGATTCAAGGAGGCATTGCCGGGCATACGCCGCAAATATCACCGCGATTTTTTTGCCTTGCGTGAAATAACCTTTCAAGTGCGTTGCGGCGAAACGCTCGGCATTATCGGGCGCAACGGTTCCGGCAAATCAACCCTCCTGAAACTGGTGGCCGGCATTCTGACGCCCAATCTGGGATCAGTGGCGACACGCGGCAGAATTGCCGCGCTGCTGGAGCTGGGCGCGGGGTTTAATCCGGAGCTGACCGGCCTGGAAAATTATTATTTCAACGGCGCCATTATGGGTTATACGCGCCGCGAAATGGATGTTGCCCGCGAAAAAATGGAAGCCTTTGCCGATATCGGCGATTATATTGAGCAGCCGATCAAAACTTATTCCAGCGGCATGTTCGTGCGTCTGGCTTTTGCCGTGGCCATCACAGTTGATCCGGATATCCTGATTGTTGACGAAGCGCTGGCGGTGGGCGATTTGAATTTTCAGGCGCGCTGTTACCGCAAATTGAATGAGCTTCAGGCCGCCGGGCGCACGATTTTATTCGTCAGCCATGCGCTTGACAGCATTTTGCGCTATTGTTCCCGGGTCTTGCTGCTGGACAGGGGGCGCCTCATCGCGGATGCCGACCCCAAGCAGGCTGTAGACGCCTACAAACAGCTTCTGGCCGGCTGTTATGATCAGACTGGCGCTGAAACACCGCGCTCCGATCCCGGCGCTGAGCCGCTCGTTTACGGCAATCTGGCAGCGGAAATTTTCGAGTTCGGCCTTTTCGACGAGCACAACCGCCCCGTATCCCTTTTGCAGCATGGTCAGCGTTTTTGCATCCGCCTGCGGGCGCGTTTCAATGCGGATATCCGCGACCCGATTTTTGCCTTTACCATCAAGGATTTGAAGGGCGTTGAGTTGACCGGCACCAATACGCATTTCAAAAATATCGCCACCGGCCTCCACCGACGGAACACCTGCGCAAGCATTGAATTTGAACAGGTATGGAACGGCGCAGCCGGACGTTACGCGCTGTCGCTGGGCTGTACGGGTTACGAAGGCGATTCTGTGATTGTCTATCATCGCTTGTATGATATTCTGTTCTTTGAAACCTTGTCCGCCAGGCCGATGGTGGGTTGCTATGATTTGGACAGCGCCGTGCGAATATGCCGAACCTGAACACACAATTCTACAAGGGACCGGATGCCTATTCCGATGGGGCAATTGAAGATGAATTGCCGGAAATTGTCGGACAGCCCAACCTGTTTATGACATTACTGGCCAAAGACAATCGCTGGCCGCTGCTTTACCACCTGGCGCCGGAACGCCGCAATTTGCTGGAGTGGTATCCTTTTCGCAGGGAAGCGGCTTTGCTTGAGATCGGCGCCGGCTGCGGCGCGTTGACCGGTCTGTTCCTTGAGCGCGTGGCGCGTGTTACGGCGGCGGAACTTTCGCTGAAACGCGCCAAAATTCTGGCGCAACGCTATCAGGCAACGCCCAACCTTGCGATCATGGTCGGCAATGTGGCCGACATGTCCTTTGCCGAACAATTCGATTATATCACGCTGATCGGCGTACTGGAATACGCCGGGGCATTTTGCGCACACCCTGATCCGCACCAAAACATGCTTGCCGGCATAGCCAAATTACTCAAGCCGGAAGGCATTTTGTTTGTGGCCGTGGAAAACCGATTCGGCCTGAAATATTTTGCCGGCGCCCGCGATGATCATACTGCCCGCCTGTTTGACGGCCTCGAAGGCTATCCAACAGGCGGAGGCGCGGAAACATTTTCGCGTGATGAATTAAGCGCAATGCTGAATGCAAGCGGGTTTGTCCGGCAGCATTTTTACTATCCTCATCCCGACTACAAACTGCCGACGGAAATTTTTAGCGATTTGCGTCTGCCGGCGGATGATTGCGTATTGGCCGACGCGCCCAATTATGACCAGGAACGCTTAAAACTGTTCAACGAACAACGCGCCTGGCAAACGATTGCGCGCGCCAGACAATTCCCGTTGTTTGCCAATTCATTCCTGGTTCTGGCATCCCGACTGAATCAATAGCCGTCAGGCGGAAGCAACATTGAGCAAAGACGCCAGGCGCGCCGCCGCACGCCGTTTACGGCGCACGGCTGTATTCTTTTTGATGGTCCCCTTTTTGGCACCCTTGTCCAGCGCTGAGCAGTAAGCCCGGAAAGCCTTCTGGTTCTTTTCCGTATCTTTGGCCGCAGCGGATTCAAAAAAGACCCTGCGCATGCTGCTGATTTTTGATTTGATGGCTTTATTGCGCTGGCGCGCTTTTTCCGCCAGCCGCATCCGCTTGACAGCGCTGTGTAGATTGGGCATTGACAAATTCCTCGTCTGGTTCGTTCGGCGGCAATTAATGCCATTTTCTGCAAAACGCGAATAATATGCAGAATTCCGCACGGCAAGTCAAGCAGTGATTTTTCAAGTTAAATGCATTTGACAATCCGGGCGCTTTTTTTATAATGCCAACCTGCATAAAAACTTTGAATTATAATCAAGGAGACTCCGCATGAATTACGGCTTGACCGAACAGCAGGAAATGATTCGCGATTTGTGCCGCCAGGTGGCTGAGGAAAAAATCAAGCCCATTCGCGAACATTATGATGAAAGCAACGAGTTTCCTCATGAAATCTTGAGCGTTTTCGCCAAAGCCGATCTTTGCGGCCTGTATATTGAAGAAAAATACGGCGGCTTGGGCGGCGGCGTCATGGATCTCTGCGTGGGCGTCGAGGAATTATCAAAAGTTTGCAGCGGCATTGCCCTTTGCCTTGCGGCCACGGCACTGGGCACCTTCCCAATTATTCTTTATGGCAATGATGAACAGAAACAAAAATACCTGCCGCGCATTGCCAAGGGCCAGTCTTTGGCCGCTTTTGGCTTGACCGAAGCCAATGCCGGCAGCGACGCCGGCGCAATCGCCACCACCGCAGTCAAGGACGGCGAAGATTACATTCTGAACGGAACGAAACAATGGATTACCAACGGCGGCGAAGCAGATATATACACCGTCGTCACCAAAACCGACAAATCGAAGGGCTCGCGCGGCGCAAGCGCGTTTATCGTTGAAAAAGGCACCCCTGGCTTCACATTCGGCAAAAAAGAAAATAAAATGGGCATTCGCGCCTCGGCAACGCGCGAACTGATTTTCCAGGATTGCCGTGTACCCAAAGCCAACCTGCTGGGCAAGGAAGGATACGGCTTTATTGTGGCCATGAAAACTTTTGACATGTCGCGTCCGGGCGTGGCCGCCCAGGCGCTTGGCATTGCCGCCGGCGCCCTGAATGAAGCCGTGCGCTACAGCCGTGAACGCCGTCAATTCGGCAAGCCGATTTGTTCGGTCCAGGGCATACAGTTTATGTTGGCCGATATGGCCACACAGGTTGAAGCGGCGCGCGCCATGGTTTATGCCGCCGCGCGTTACGTTGACGGCGGCGCCAAGGATATCAGCAAGATTTCGGCCATGTGCAAACTGTTTGCCTCCGATACGGCCATGCGGGTAACCACCGATGCCGTGCAAATTCTGGGCGGTTACGGATATATGAAAGAATATCCGGTCGAAAAGATGATGCGCGATGCCAAGATCACGCAAATCTACGAAGGCACCAACCAAATTCAGCGCGAAGTTATCGGGCTAAACCTGATCAAGGAAGCCGCCGGTCGCAAGGTTTAAAAGCACCGCATAAAAATGCCGTGCCGGACATAATTTTGCGGCCTTCCGGCTGGACTTCCAGCAGCCGCAAAGCATTCTGTTGTGTCTGGATCAGCGGCCCGGCGCCCTTGTTTTCCAGGATTTGCCCAGGTTCTGCCGGCGCAGCCGGTTCAACTTGTGTGCGCAGAACGCGTATGCGCCCTGTCGCGGGCCACTCACAAAAGCAACCCGGCCAGGGATTGAATCCGCGGACGCGATTATGCAGTTCGCAAGCCGGCATACGCCAATCCAGGTGTCCGTCGCTTTTTTTCAGGCGCGGCGCAAAAGTCGCCAGCGCTTCATGCTGCGCCCGACGCGTCAACTTGCCCTGCTGCAATTCCGCCAATGTCCGGATCAACAGTTCGGCGCCGCCGCGCGCCAGCCGCTTCAACAAGCTGCCGGCGGTATCCTCCGGCAAAATCGGCTCTTTGATTTGCGCAAGGATGTCTCCGGCATCCATGCGTTCGTTCATCATGATTGTGCTTACGCCTGTTTCCGTTTCGCCGCGGGCAATGGCCCATTGCGCGGGCGCAGCGCCCCGATAGCGCGGCAGCAGCGAGGCATGCACATTCACACAACCAAAGGGCGGCAATTTCAGAATATCCCTTTTCAGAAACTGGCCATAAGCCGCCACCACGATAACGTCCGGCTGCAATTTCCGAAGCAATTCAATTTCTGCGGCTTCATTGACGTTGGCGGGGGTCAACACCGGAATGGCCGGCCAGGCCGCAAGATACTGATGAACCGCACAGGGCATAATTTTAAGCGCGCGCCCCTGCGGACGCGGCGGCTGCGTAACGACGCCCACCACTACTTGCTGCGCATTTTCAGCCAGCAAACGCTCCAAACAAGCGCAGGCCAATTCCGCCGACCCCATAAAAACTACACGCATAGACATCCCCTATCCTTGTTGAGGCGGCTGCAAATCAAGCGCGCGCCGGTATTTTTGCAGCCAGCGCGAAAAAGTCGCCGGGCCGGAAAATCCCATGGTTTCGGCAATCATTTTATGCGGCTTGTTTTCCGAGAGCATCTTCTTGGCAAGCTCAATCCGGCAAACATCAACCTGTGCATGAAAAGTGCGGCCGGTGATTTCCTTGAATAAGCGCGCGCAATGGCAGGAACTATAGCCCACTGTTGCGGACAAGGCGGAGAGCGAAGCATGCAAGCCGCCGCTTTCCTGTAATTGCGCGCAGATCATGGCAATTTTCTGTTTGCGAATCAACTCCACATCAATCATCTCGGCCGCGCCGTAACCGGCCTCCACCATGCGATTGATCAAATCGGCAAAAAAAGCCAGCAACAAAAGATGCCGCCGTCCCGCTTGCGCAGGCAAGCCGCTTTTTTCCATGGTTTGCAGTTCCTGCAACAAAAGGCCCGGAACATCAACGGAAAGCATGTTGCGTTCGTCGTTCAAACGGCGCATCCGCCCTTTTTCGATCAGCATATTCTGCATGAAAGCCTGGCCGGCTGTTATGAAGCTGATCCAGACATGATGCAGGCGGCTGTCGGACGGCACATACTTGCTGGTATGCGCCAGACGCGGAGGAATAACCACCATCGTGCCGGGACGACACAGAAAAATCTGATCGCCAACACCGTATAAGGACACACCCTTAATCGTGATAAACGCCTCATAAAAAGCATGGATATGACGATGACCTCTGGTCCATTGCCGGAATTTGCGCGCGCATCCCGGCGACGGCCGTTCATTCGGCGGTTGTTTTGCATCCGGCATGATGAGGCGCCAGCGCTGCGGATTCAAAAGGATATCAAGCGCTGCTTGATCAAAAAAACGATTGGTTGGTTCACTTGCCATGGAGCAAACCCCCGGAAAAAGAGACATCTGCCGCCCATTCCTGTCCGCATGCCCGCCATGCTGCAGCGCAAGCGCAAAGAATCGGCGCCGTGTCTGCCGGAACTTTCGGCATCAAATCGTTTGTTCGTAATATTTCATGGCAGCCAGTTCGCGCGGCAGATGCGTTTCATAGGCATCCTTCCATTTGATCCACTCGCCGCTCAAAAAACCGCTGTAGCCGGCAGAAGTCAGCAATTCAAGCGCGCGTTTATGATCAATGGCGCCCTGTCCGATAGGCAACAGGCCTTGAGCCTCGAGCAATCCATCATGTATGTGCACATGCCGGATCCACGACTTAAGCGTTGTAAAAACTTCATCCATCGTAACTCTGGCGCGGCGAACCGGATGCATGATATCCCAGTTGACGGCGATGGCGGCATGGTTAACCGCCTGCATGACGGCCGCCACATCGGCGGGATTGCACCAGGCATCATGAGTTTCCATGCAAACGGTTACGCCCCGCTCCCGCGCATGTTCGGCCACTGCGCCGAGCGCCTTGGCCACGCTTTGAACCGCTGCGGCACGCTCCTGGTCCTGGGCCAGCGCGCCGCCAAAAACACGGATACGCGGCGCGCCAACATCGGCAGCCAGATCAATGCATTGGTGGGTAAGCTCTATATTGGCCTGCGTAATTGCCGGGTTGGCATATAAACACGAAGTGGCCACGCAGGCGATGGCGATGCCGCTGGCCTGCGCCTGACTTCTGAACTCGGAACGAGTTTCAGCGGAAGCGCTTACTTCCACACCGTGTTTATGTTGGGCGTCAATGCGCGGCTCCACACCGTCATAGCCGAATTTCCGGGCGGTGGCCAGCAAATCCGCCAAACTCAGTTCCGGACAGGAAAAACTCATAAACGAATACTTCATAATCAAACTTTCTCCACGGGTTGCGATTGCAGCAGTTTTGCGAGAATGTTGTCGCGCGGATAAGCATGACCGCGATGCTGGCGAAAGCCCTCGCCGAAATCAAGGCCATGCCGGGCGCCGATCGCCGCAGACTGGCGTTGCAGAAAACCGACATATTCGTCAATGCCATGCTCCTGCCGCAGCCATTCCCGCTGGGACTCATGACAACAGAGCATGGCGGCTTTGGTTTCCATAACCGCGCCAACATCAACAATGATTTCCAGGGGCACGGCGGCGCCAAAATAATCAACGCCTTCCAGCGGCGAGCCATAATAAAGATAAGGCAGCCGCTTGAGCCGCGGCGCCGGCTTGGGCGCGCCGGTCGCGTAGTTGCGCAGGGTGGCCGTAAAAGTGGCATCGCGCGCAAGGAGCGACGTGATCTCGTGGTCGGCCATATAGTCCATCGGATAATGTGTGAACATAATGTCAGGCTGCGCGCGCCGAACAAGTTCGGACACCAGGCGCCGGGTGGGATTATCGAATACAGAACCCAGATCAGGAATGCCGGCGCAATCGAAATCCGCGCCGATCAAGGCCGCCGCGCGCTGCGCCTCGCCGATGCGCACGCGCGCAATTTCTTCAGGCGCAAGCGTGGCGGAACCGCCGGAGCCGTTGTGGACGGTGGCCAGGGTTATCTTGTGTCCGCGTTGTTTAAGGAGAATCAATGTGCCCGCGCACATAAATTCAATATCGTCCGGATGAGCCGCCAAAGCCAGAATATTCATGTATAACTCGCTTAAAAAACCAACCTTTTTCACCGGTCAATCAAGGCCGCCGCTCCACAACCCGCCCGGCGCAATCGGGTTGGGGAGGAAGTTGGCGCCAACCAATCCCGACAACAAGCGTAGTTGCCACCACCCCCGAAACGCAAGCAAAAAAAGTTTTATTTTTCGATACATGGCCTCGCTTCGCGAAGATTTGCTGAACTCCGGGGCAGCGGCCATTCCTGTACGCGGATGCGCCCAAAGCCGCGCGTTTTTGGCAATGCTTGTCAATTTTGGTTTTGGGAGTCTTCGTAGCAGCTGCCGCCGATAAATTCGCGCAGCAACGAATCCGGCGCAACCGGAGTATCGTCCGCAACCGCAAGAAGCGGACGCAAAAATTCACTGATCCGTTGCGCGCGGATATAGGCATCCTGCCGTTTCGGGTCGTTTTGATAACGGCCAACGGCTTCCGGAAAATAGCGGTAAACCTTGTGCTTCAAGATCGGAATCTCATAAGGCAAGGCGCTGTTGACAATAAAATCAACCGAACCAATGAAAGGAATGATGTTCTTTAATTCGCTGCGCCGCACATAATGCCAGTGCGTCAGCGTGGTTTCCGGCTGGGAATTGCGGTGCAGACTGTCGCGAATCATCCGGCGCATGAGCCGGCTGTCCGCCCAGCGCATGAATGTTCCGTCAGCGCCGCGCAATTGGCCGAGTGTTTCGATATAGAGCTTGAATTTTTGCGCATCGGGCACACTGCTGGTCATGTCATGATAAAGGCCGTGCAGACTGTCCAGAAGCAAAATCTGGCCGGGCTCGAGGCGCATGGGCTGAACGTCAAGATGGCGGAGGCCGGTTTTGAAATCATAACGCGGCGTCAGAATGGTTTCGCCTTTAAGCAGGCGCGCGAGATGTTCGTTGATCAGCGCCAAGTCAAGCGATTGCGGCGCTTCATAATCATAATCGCCAAACTCGTCCTTGGGGTGCCGAACAAGATCAAAAAAATAATTATCAAGGTTCATGGTCCGAAAAACGCGGCCGGCGCGGCGCAACCGCTCGCTGATTTTCGCTGTTGTCGTGGTTTTGCCGGAAGATGAAGGCCCAGCGACAATCACCAGGCGCAGATCATCGCCGCGTTCCAGAATCTGGCCGGCGCATTGGTCCAGTTCCTCGCCGTAACGCAGATCGGAATCGCGGATCAATTGCTCAAAGCGGCCGAACTCCCGCAGGCTGTTCAACGCGGCAATCGAATCACAGCCGTGATCCATATTCCAGCGCAAGACCTCGTAAATTTTTTTATAGGGAATATTGTCGGTAACTTCAAAGGCATAGGCGCGCGCCGCGCGGGCCTGGGCGCGTTGATTGCGATAAATGATATAGGCCCGGGCTGTTCGGGACTGCTCAGCAGTCATGAGCGTTTGCTCGACGATATCCTGAATTTCCTCCACGCTCGGCGTGGCATCCGCCCCGTAGTTGGCCAAAAGAGCGCGCTCGACCTCCAGGCTCAACCGATCCGCCAGAGCGCGGTCGCCCTCGCCAACCGACGCCATTGCGCGAAAAATGGCCGTGCTGATCCGGTCGCGGGAATAAGGCACCAGATTGCCTTCGCGTTTGATTATTTTCCGGATGGAGACGCCGGCATCCATGCAATCAACCTGCTGTCGTTTGCTCCGGCTTGGCCGCTGCGGAAGGTTTCAGGCGTTTGGTAAGGACATGCAGGCGGATATCCTGCAAGAGGGCCGTATTGGTTTCCTGAAATCCTTTTTTAAGACAAAGCTGAAAAGCCGCCCGCATTTCGTCGGTGCCGCGAAACGTGATGTTTTGGTAACCGTGGCTAAAACAAAAATCAATCGCTTTCTGCAGAAGTTTTTCGCCATAGCCCTGGCCGCGAAATTTTTTATTCAAGAAAACGCGGCGCAAGAGCGCGGTATCGGGCGCATCCTCCTTGATGGCGACCGTGCCGACAATCTGCGCATCCTTCTCCGCCACCAGGAACACATCTTTGTCGCCGCCGTAATAGTGGAGCGGATCATCAAGATCATGCGCGGAATAAGCCCTGCTTTGATCAGGAAATTCCTTTTCCAATATCTCACAAATCAAGGCTTTTACCTGGGGCGTATCTTCAGAACAGATTTTGCGTATTTGGACCATGATCTGGCTCTCCTGTTATTTCTGCGCAGCCCGGGCGTTTATTTGGGCGGCTTGCCCTCCGGCGCAAGCACGTCATTTTCCGGCCCAGGCGTCTGATCGAACCGCGCATTCGCTTTCGCGCCGGAAGCACTGCGCGCTTTGCGCTGCTCTTCCTTCCGTTGCTGAGCGGTCGGGGCGGCCAACGTGCTGGCCGACCAGCCGGTTGTCCATAAATTGGAAGCTTCGCTTATCTGGCCATGCCGCCGCGCAGTTTCGGCATAGGCTTTTTCCGGCGTATCCAGCACATAAGGCGTGATCAGCACGATCAATTCGCGCCGCACCTGTTCCTTGCTGTCGGAGCGAAACAAAAAACCAAGCAAAGGAATGTCGCCCAAGAACGGAATCTTGTTGCGTCCCTTGTTGGAATCCGAGGTAACAATGCCGCCAATCACAATCGTCCGTCCATCGTTGACGGCAATTGAGGCCGTAAAATCGCGCGTTGTGATAACGGGCACCTTGTTGCCGTCAATAATCACATCATCGCCTTTGTTGTCAATTTTCTGTTTGATATCCATCACTACAAAACCTTTTTTGTTGATATGCGGCGTAACCTCCAGCTGAATGCCGATATCAGTATATTGATAAGCGGATTGCTGCACACCGCCGCCGGAAATACTGGTGGAAGTTACAATCGGACGTTTTTCGCCAACCATAATTTTGGCTTCCTTGTTGTCGGTGGTCAGAATAATCGGCGCAGAGAGTATTTTGGCCTCGGAAGACGAAGCCAGCATATTGATCACGGCATCAAGGTTGAAATCAAACAGGGTGAAATAATAAGAAAGCCCCGAACCGGCGCCGGCCGGGCTGTCGGAGATCCGGTTAATCGTCGTGCCGTCCTTGAGGCTGGCATCGCCGTCGCCCATCATCCGGCTTGTGCCGGCAAACCCGGCAAAAGCGCGCCGACCGCCGCCTTGTTTGTTATTATACGCAATCATCGAACGCTGCAGCCAGTCAATCCCCATTTTGATCTGGTCGCCCAATCCGATCTCCACAATCACCACCTCGATCAAAACCTGCGAGAGCATGATATCCACTTGTTTGAGCAAATCCTCAATCACGGCCATATCCGCGCGGCTGGCCATGACCAACAACGAATTGATGCGCGTATCGGCGATAATTTTGACATCTGACGACATTTTGCCTTCAAGCTGAATTTCGCCGCTTTTGGGCGCGCTTGTATCCCGCCCCGTTGTGGCTGGCGGCGGCGCAGCTTTCTGATCAGCGCCCGGCAGCAGCGGTTTGTTTTCGCCGCTTTTGGTGCCGGCCGCGCCAATCAAATTATTCAAAACGGTTACGACATCCTTTGAATCGGCATATTCCAGGGAAAAAACACGGATTGTGATATTCGGCTCAACCTGTTGATCCAAAGCCTTGATGATGTTTTCAAAAAACGGAAATTGTTCCGAACGAGTAATCACGATCAGGGCATTAATCCGGTCATCGGCAACAATTTTAACTTTGCTTTGAATCAAGCCCCGCTCAAGATTGGCCGACTGGTCCGTTACCGTTGGCTGCAAAGGAGAAGCCGGCGCCGGCTGACCGGGCTGCAACGCCTGAAGCAACTGTCTGGGCATGCGCGTGGCGGCCAGTTGCTGCCTCAAACGACTGGCGGAATCTTTGGTCTGCACATCGGCAATAATAGCTTCTATTTTGGACTGAATCTCGGAAGCCTTGGCATGGCTGATCGGGAAAATCCGCAATTCCTCGCGTGTCTCAATGGGCTGGTCAACAATCGCCAGAATTTCCAGAATACGCGTCAAATTCAGGGCCGATTCCGTAATCAAGAGACTGTTGATCCGATCAAGCGGCATGATTTTGCCGTAAGGATGCATCAGATTCTGAATGATCCCCTGGGCTTCGGCAATTTCAATGTGTTTTAAAACGACAATTCGGCTGACCAGATGATCCGTATCGGCAATATCTTTTTCAACCGCGCCTGTTCCCGTTATCATGCCGGACTGGCGCGCAGACGAGATTTGCACCACCTTCAAAAATTTGTCGCCCATCGGCACGAGCGCAATGCCGTGCATGGCCAGCACACCCTCAATGGCCAGCAAAGCCTCGCGTTTGGGCAGACGCCGCGGACACTTCAGGGTGATCTTAACCGAAGGCACATCCGGAGCGCGCATGAGCGCCAATCCGGTCCAGTCGCTGTATTGTTTGAGAACCTCCTCAACATCCATGTTTTCGTATTTCAAGCCAACCAGGATGTCGGCAGGATCCGTGCCGGGCGCCGCCGGCAAAACCGCCGAATCTTCATCTTCTTCGGAAGATTTATCTGCCTCCGAATCAACCGCATCTGCGGCTGCATTGGTCAAAGGCAGCGCGCCGTCCAGCGCCCTGGCAAAGGGAGACGGAGCGCCAGACGCGAACGGAGGCTGTCCCGGTATTTGGGTTTTTTCATCTGCCGGCAAAAAAGGCAAGGCAGGCAAATTAGATTGCGCCTCCAGCGGCTCCCACCCCAACGGCAGGGGCGCATTGGTAGCAGCGCCTTCCTGCGCAAGTTGTCCAAAAGGCAAAACTGCCGCCGGCAAACTTTGCGCGGAATTATCTTCCGCAACAGGCTCCTGGGCGGAAGCATAAAACCCGCCGGACGCCAAGCCGATTAATAAAGCAAAAAGATAAAACCGATTCACAAGCCATTCTCCCAAAGCAAAGCAATGCCGGCCAATAACACCCGGTTATTTTTTGGGAAACAGTATCGCAGATATGCGCAAAAAAGGCAATCTCTTGTTTGTTTCAGGCGCGGAATGGTTTTAAACGCGCGCCCTGGGCCTTGAGAATTGCGTCAAAAGCGCGCCGCGCCTCTTCGAAATCACGGATCATCGGATCGCACGCCATGGCCATCAATGCCTTGCGGCGGCTCCCTTCAACCGCAGCTTCCACCGTCAATTCATGGGCATAAATCTGGGCCAGACTCCAGCGTGCCAATTGCGGCGGCAACTCCCCGACATGCAAAGGCCGCGCGCCGCCGTGCCCGACCACCGACTGTAATTCGAGTACAGACCAGTCGGGCAAATTGGGAACTGCGCCGCGATTGGGAATATTGACGATATGGATTTTTTCCGGACCGTATAGCATGGATCTAATCTGGCTGCCCATGGCTTCCGGACTGAGTTTTTCAGGGATTTTAATTTCCTGTTTGCCCGCCGCCTTCAGCACAATGGCTTCCGGCTCGTTGCTGATTTCACGCTTGAGCAAGCGCTGACTGATCATATCCGAGCGCCATTGAAGATCATAAGGAATTTTTTTAGTCTTGCCGGCCCGCCGGGCATGCGGGAAAAATTCTATAATATGCCGATCGCCGCCGATCGGGAAAAAATCGAACAGCTCCAGAACTTCATGGGCAAACCGCTGTCCCTGCGGAGCGGACTGTGCCAGCAATTTTTTCTTCAG
>CAZMFH010000044.1:0-6152 GCA_964565485.1 uncultured Verrucomicrobiota bacterium
CCTGTCTGCCGTGTCGGCACAGGCAGGCATCTGCTGCGTTGCGAAGCATTTGCAGCAGTTACTACAGCGGTATGTTTCGCGCCTCCTGCTTGCGCGCAGTGCGCAGGCAAGCGCAGCTGCGGCATCCTGAACTCAGCACTGATCGAGGAAAATGCCTTATTTTCCAACCAGCGCCGCAATGCCGCCCGTGTAATATGGAACGGAAAACAACACGTGTTCGGATCGTTCGGCGGTAATTGTAATACAAGCGCCGATGATATCCACTTTGCCGGAAACAAGCGCCGGAATCATGCCGCCGAAATCCATGTTTACCACTTCAATTTTTTTCCCGAGTTTCCTGGCGATATGATGCGCCAACTCAATATCGAGACCGACAATTTGATGACTGCCATCCACAAAAGAAAATGGCTCGGTAATAGCAGCTGTTCCAAACCGAAGCACACCATTCGTTCCATCCGCCGCAACCGACGGCATCGGACAAGGCGCTCCACTGTCCGGCAACCAGCGCGCAAGCATATCGTCATATTCCCTCCGGCTTTTCAATTCCGCAAACACCTCATCAATTGCCTGCTTCAATTCCGGTTCGGAAAGACGCACCGCAAAACCGTACTGATCAACAGTGATCATCCCTTTCAGCACTTTAACGCCCGGATGCCGGGCGGCAAAATTCCTCAAAATCGGCTCATCGTATGCCGCAGCGTCAACTTTACCGACTTGGACGGCCATACAGGCATCCAGAACGCTGTTGAAATACTGGAATTTTGCGTTTGGAAATCGCGAAAGCACCAATTGATCCGCCACAGTTCCCGATGGAACGGCAAATTCCTTGTCATGGAGTTGTTCGATATCGGTTATGGTTGCGCGCCGGGCACATCCGCAACTTAACGCAAAAGCAAGACAAAGCAAAAATAAACATTTGTTCCGCACAATGAAAACTCCATTAAACATTTTTACTCCCAGCTATGATGATTGATTTACTCCAGACGCAATTTGCCGACATCCCCAACTATTAAGCCGCAGAGTTTGACATATTTTGCCTGACAGTCAAGCGGCCAAAATGAAAAAATGAAAAGGGCTCGGGCGAAAGCAATTTGCGTCCTGACGTCTGATCTGGTCATCTACAGCAATCCAACATCAGCACTGATTCATGTTTTTGACATTCTGCGCGGCAATCGCGGCATTGCGCCGCAAACGCGCCAGACCTGAACGGTAAACGGAGCTTTGCCCAAAAACCTGGCGGAAACGCTCCTGATCCATAACCAGACAATCGCCCGGAGTCGGTGGAACAAAACATGGCCGGAATTCCGGCAACACGGCACGATCATCAGCGCGGTTATATGGACAAGCCGCCACACAGCGGTCGCATCCAAAAACAGCATCGCCCATCAAATGGCGCAGTTCCTGCAGAATCTCGCCGGAATGCTCAATGGTCAAACAGGCGATACAACGACGCGCATCCACCAAACCATCAGATTGCACAGCGCCGGTCGGACAGGCTTCCACACATTTCCGGCAAACCCCGCAGCAGTTGCTCAAAACCGGGGTCGGCTCTAATTCGACATTTACCAGCAGTTCCGCCAGCAGCAGCGCGCAACCATATTCCGGATGCACCAGGCAGCCCTGACGCCCAATCCAGCCCAAACCGGCGCGCACAGCCCATTCCCGCTCCGGTAACGGCGCGGAATCCACACAGATTCTGTAGCGGAACGCATCGCCCAATTCGTCGGCCAAAACCTGTCCGAGTTGCTGCAAACGACTGCGCAAAACAACATGGTAATCCAAGCCGCGACAATAACCGGCAAAACTCGTAACCGCGCGATCGAGCGGATAGCGGGCGGCAGCGACAATAACCGTCCGGGCATCCGGCATCAAAAGGCGCGGATCGGCGCGCAGCGGCGCATGGCGCGCCAGGTAAGCCATATCATCCGCAAACCCGCGCTCCAGCCAATCCTTGAAATGCGCGCCAGTCCGGCTTGGTCCGACAGGCGCAAAGCCAACGGCGGCAAATCCGAGCTGCGCGGCAAGATTATGAATGAACGACGGCAACGGCATTTCAAATGCTCCGGTTCCGATCCGCTTTCAGGATGCGCAACGGACAAGCTGTATTATTTCCGCAGCAACATCGGCGACGGATTTGCCGGTTGTATCAAGCTGCAGGGGAATCGCATCATAAAATTGCCGGCGTCGGTCAAGAAGCTCGCGAATGGCGGCTGCCGGATCAGGACAATTAAGCAAAGGACGCTCCCGCGAACCGGAAACACGGCGTAAAATCTCTTCCGGCAGAGCCGTAAGACAAACCACCAGACCGGAAGCGCTGAAATCACGGATATTATCAGGATTCAGAACAATCCCGCCCCCGGTCGAGATCACCAATCCGCGCCGCGCCGACAAATCCAGAACCAGACTCCGCTCCATGGCGCGAAAGGCCGCTTCGCCATCTTCGGCAAAAACACGCGCAATGGATTTGCCGGCGCGCGCGACAATTTCTTCATCCATATCCAGAAAATTCCAACCGCCGCGGGCGGCCAGCAATTTGCCGACCGACGATTTGCCGGTTCCCATAAACCCCACCAGCACAACATTCCGCTTGATCATGGCGCCCCCGCCAGCCAAGCCATATAATCAGTCCACCACGCTGAGCCGCCCAGCACCCAGACAATGGCCGCAAGCGCCAGATAAGGACCGAACGGGATTTTGCTGGCCATTGTTTTTTTCTGGCCGGCGATCAAAGCCACGCCAACCACAGCTCCGGCCAGGGATGCGCCCATCACAATAAAGATCACCGCTTTCCAGCCCAAAAACGCGCCCAGCGCGCCAAGCAGTTTGATGTCGCCCATTCCCATGGCTTCCTTGCGGAATGCCAGGGCGCCCAAAGTGGCCACCAGCCAAAGCAACAGAGCGCCCGTCATCAATCCGCCCAGCGAAGCGCTAAGACCGCGATAGGCGGTTGCCTGGCCATGCAATTCGGGAATCAGCAAACTAAGCGCCGGGCCGACCAGCATGCCGCCGATCGTAATGCCATCGGGCAGAATCATAAATTCGAAATCAATAAAACTACCGATCACAAGCCCCGCCGCCATCAACCAATAAACAAGTGTGCGCCAATCCCACCCGAATTTGAGCCAGATCAGCAAAAAAAGCGCCGCCATTAAAAGTTCCACAATAAAATAACGCCCGATAATCGGCTGCGCGCAGCGACGGCAGCGGGCGCGCAACACAAA
The DNA here is from genome assembly GCA_964565485.1 of uncultured Verrucomicrobiota bacterium. Classification (GTDB taxonomy): domain Bacteria; phylum Verrucomicrobiota; class Kiritimatiellia; order JAAZAB01; family JAAZAB01; genus CAZMFH01. Next base: position 3,222 of record CAZMFH010000044.1, read on the forward strand.
AAAACTCAACAAGGGAATATTGTCAAACCAGGCGATCGGCTGCATACAGGCCGGACAACGCGAACGCGGAAAAACCACGGACTGTCCGCGCGGAACGCGGAAAATACAAACATTGGCAAAACTGCCGATACAGGCGCCCCAGACAAAAACAATAACGGCAAAATAAATTTCCACCCAGAACGGCGGCAGAATCATTTGATTGCTCCCATGCTATTTGCTGCCTCTTGCATGCTGCGTTTAACAGTCAGCTTCGCAACACATCTCCATAAACCGCCTTTTCAAGCACTTGGCGCATTACTGGCACAGGCGCTTCGCGGCCGGTCCAGATTTTTAAAGAGAACGCCCCCTGGTGCAACAACATGCCAAGTCCATTGGCGGCTTGCGCTCCGCCGGCGCGCGCCGCGCGCATAAGAACCGTCTCCGGAAACATATAAATCAAATCATAAACATATTGACCGCGCCGAAAAGCGCCCGGCGCCAACAAAGCCGGCTCATTCGGATGCATGCCCACCGGCGTGGCATGCACGATCAGATCAGCGCGCGCGGCAAGCGCCGGCCATTTGTGCGGGACAGCGCCCCCATCCTCCACGACCAGGCCGGCAAAAGCAGTCCGTAAAGCGCCGGACAAGCCGGAAGAACGCACAGCGTCCAAATCAGCCGTTATGATCCGCGCGCATCCTTCGGATGCGCAGGCCATGGCCACAGCGCGCCCGGCGCCGCCACAGCCAAGCAGAAGAACAGACATGCCTTGCGGCGTTATCCGAAACTCCTCCTGCAGGGCAAGCAAAAACCCCTTGCCATCAGTGCTATAGCCCCGCATACCGCCCGCTGAAAAATGAACCGTATTAACCGACCCCAACCGACGCGCGGCATCATCCAAATCCGCCAGGCCGCGAAAAGCAACCTCTTTGAGCGGTACGGTCAGGTTCAGCCCAGCGCAACCCAATTCGGCCAAAACCGGCAAAACCTGCATCAGGCCTTCCGGCGGCACATCAAACGCCATGTAAACGGCGTCCAGCCCCATGGCGGCTAAAGCCGCGTTCTGCATAGCGGGCGAAAGCGAGTGCGCAATCGGATGCCCCAAAACGGCATATAATTTTGTTGCGGCGCTGATCTTCATGCGATTAACTTTCTTTGGCCTGGGCGCGGATAAACAGCATGCGATTGACGCAATTCAGATAGGCCGTGGCGCTGGCCTGGACAATATCCGTATTGGCCGCGCGCCCACTGACTATTTCCTTGCCAAAGGCCACGCGCATGCTGACCTCACCCTGCGCATCCTTGCCGATCGTAACCGCCTGAATGCCATATTCAACCAGTTTGCCGCGCAGGCCGGCAAGCCGGTCAATGGTCTTCAGCGCGGCATCCACAGGACCATCGCCGCAAGCGGCATCCTGAATGATTTCCTTGCCTTTGCGCAAACGCACCGTGGCCGTCGGCACGGTGGATGTGCCCGTACTCACATGCAGATAATCAAGTTGATACGAAACCGCCGAGGTGGCATCGCCATCTTCCATCTCGTCACGAGCAATCGCCACAAGATCATCGTCATAAATAACTTTCTTCTTGTCGGCCAACGCAATAAAACGCTGATAAGCGCGATCCAGTTCTGCCGCGCTCAACTTGAACCCCATCTTGCTCAGACGGTCGGCAAAGGCGTGGCGTCCGGAATGTTTGCCAAGCACCAGATCGGATCCGTCAATGCCGATATCTTTGGGATGCATGATTTCATAAGTTGAGCGTTCTTTCAAAATGCCGTCCTGATGAATACCGGCCTCATGCGCAAAAGCATTGGCGCCGACAATCGCCTTGTTGCGCTGCACAACCATGCCGGTCAGACGGCTGACCAACCGGCTGGTGCGAAACAATTCAGCGGTATTGATGTCTGTGGCAAGTCCCAGCTTATCCTGGCGCGTACGCAGCGCCATGACCAACTCTTCCAAGGCGCAATTCCCGGCGCGCTCGCCGAGCCCGTTAATGGTGCATTCGACGCCGCGCGCGCCGGCGCGCAAAGCGGCAATCGAATTTGCCACTGCCAGCCCGAGGTCGTTATGGCAATGCACATTCAGCACCGCCCGCGCCAAATTGGGCACATGCTCCATCAGATAGGCAATCAAGGCGCCGAATTCTTCCGGAACACTATAGCCGACCGTATCGGGAATATTGACCGTGCTGGCGCCGGCGTCAATAACAACCCGCGTAACTTCCGCCAAAAAATCAGGCTCCGTGCGCGACGCGTCTTCCGGACTGAATTCGATATCCTCGCAAAGCGAGCGTGCATAACGCACCGCTGTTTCGGCTTGCTTGAGAATTTCGGCCTTGTCCTTGCGCAGTTTGAATTGGCGGTGGATTTTGGATGTTGCCAGAAAGACATGAATACGTCCACGCTTGCCGGCCGGCGCAACGGCTTCCGCGCAACGCTCAATATCCTTGTTAAGCGAACGCGCCAGGCCGGCAATGCGCGGACCCTTAATCGCTTCGGCAATGGCATGCACGGAGCGGAAATCATCCGGGGAAGCCATCGGAAAGCCGGCCTCAATAACATCCACATTCAAACGCGCCAATTGCCGGGCAATCTCCAGTTTTTCACGGTGGTTCAAGCTGGCGCCCGGACATTGCTCGCCGTCGCGCAGCGTGGTATCAAAAATCAAAACACGGTTAGACTTGGCAACGCTCATGGCTTTCTTTCTCCCTATACTTCGGTTTTGGCGACGGCAATCACACCCGTGCGCGAAACATCCACAATTCCATGCGACTTGACCAGCTCCAGAAAATTATCCACGTCGGCCGGCGCGCCCACCAGCTGGACAGTCAAGGCCTTGTGCTGCACACTGACAATTTCGGCGCGGAAAAGCGCGGCCAGCTCAATGACCGCCGAACGGTTCTTGGCCGAGGCTCCTATTTTAATCAGCGCCAATTCGCGGTCAATAT